>NZ_CAUQCP010000031.1:0-27488 GCF_963516575.1 uncultured Streptococcus sp. | reverse complement strand
ACCAACTCTGTCGGCAAATCTTGGATAAAGCCAACTGTATCTGTCAAAGTTACTTGGAGATTGCCTCCCAGATGGATACTCTTAGTCGTCGCATCTAGAGTCGCAAATAGCTCGTCAGCCTCATACTGAGTCTTACTGGTCAAGGTGTTCATGATAGTTGACTTCCCAGCATTGGTATAACCAATCAAACCAATCTTAAAGGTGCTTGACTCCAAACGTTTTTCTCTGACAGTCGCCCGATTTTTCTCAACCACCTTGAGCTGGCGCTCTATATCCGTGATTTGATTGCGAACGCTACGACGGTTCAGCTCCAGCTGGCTTTCACCAGGTCCACGGGAACCAATTCCCCCTGCCTGACGGCTGAGCATAATTCCCTGACCAACCAAGCGAGGCAAGAGATATTTTAGCTGGGCTAGGTGGACTTGGAGTTTCCCTTCATGACTTCGAGCCCGCATTGCAAAGATATCCAAAATCAACTGCATACGGTCAATGACCTTAACACCCAGAACTTCCTCTAGATTGACATTTTGCCGTGGAGTTAAACGGTTATTGACAATGACAGTTGTGATTTCTTCTGCATCCACCATAAGCGCAATTTCTTCCAACTTACCAGAGCCGACAAAGGTCTTAGAATCATACTTTTCACGCTTTTGTCTGTAGCTATCGACTACGACTGCCCCAGCTGTCTTGGCTAGACTGCCCAACTCTTCCATGGAGAGGTCAAAATTGTCCATACCCTGCAATTCCACACCTATGAGCAGGACTCGCTCCTCTTTTTTTTCCGTATCAATCATCTAAAAACTCCTCTATCTGGCTTAAAATGCGGTCTTTTACACCAGCTTCTCCAATCTGATAAAAGGTCACCTGCATGCGATTACGGAACCAAGTCAACTGACGCTTGGCAAAACGACGAGTAGCCTGTTTGAGACTCTCACTGGCTTCCTCCAAGGTCTGCTCTCCACGGAAATATGGAAAGAGTTCCTTGTAGCCAATCCCTTTAGCAGCCTGCACATCAGGGTAATGGTCAAAAAGCCACTTGGCCTCATCCAAAAGCCCAGCCTCAAACATCAAATCCACTCGATGATTGATACGTTCATATAATTGATTGCGTTCATCATCCAAGCAGATAATCAATGGTTCATACAAGGTCTCTTGATTTTCCAAATCCTGACCAAAATGGGCTATTTCCAAGGCACGCATAGCACGACGACGATTAAACTGGGGAATCTCAAGGCCTGCTTGCTCCACCAAATGGGCTAATTCCTCATCTGAATATGGCTCCAAACTAGCTCGATAAGCTAGAATCTCCTCATGGGGAGTCTCCCCACCTAGGTGGTAACCTTCAAGCAAGCTCTGGATATACAGTCCAGTCCCACCAGCAATAATGGCTAGCTTACCCCGACTGTGAATATCCTCAATAGCCATCTTAGCTTCTGAAACAAAATCAAAAGCCGAGTAAGACTCGGTTACCTCTCTAACATCGATTAAATGATGGGGAACAGCTGCCTGCTCTTCTGGACTAGCCTTGGCCGTCCCAATATCAAGTCCTCGATAGACTTGCTGGCTATCTCCACTAACCACTTCGCCATTAAAACGCTTGGCAACTTCAATAGCAAAGGCTGTTTTTCCAACAGCAGTCGGTCCAACAATCACAATTATTTTTGTTTTCATCTTTTTTCCTTGAAAAATTCCCATTTTTTCGTTACTATTATTATAACACAAAAAGGTCAGTCAGAAAAATGTGACCTCTTGAGGGGGCTGGCTGATTAAGAAGATAAAGGAGGAAGACTCATGGCTAAAGGATTCGCTAAAGGTCTTGTAACAGGTGTCGCAGGAACTGTCGCTGCCGTCGCAGGTGCAGTATACGCATTTAAAAAGAAAGTGATTGAACCAGAAGAGCAAAAAGCAGCTTTCATCGAAGAAAACCGTAAAAAAGCAGCTCGTCGCCGCGTATCACGTTAAGAAACAAAAGAAGTTGGGATTCATTGTCTCAACTTCTTTTTTCTATTCTTTTAAATAGCTAGGTCAAACTTCAACTGTGGCTTGACAGGGTCATAATCCACCAACTCAAAATCTTCTGCTTTGATATCAAAGAAATTAGTCCCATCAGGAACATTTAAAACCAAGCGTGGTTGGCAGTTTGACGGCTCACGACGGAGCAATTCCTGAGCTTGTTCAAATTGATTGTCATAGATATGGAGATTGTTGATGAAGTAGAAGAATTTCCCAACCTTCCAGCCAAAATGCTTGGCAATCATCATTTGAAGAGCTACGTACTGCATAGCATTGATGTGGTGAGCCACCAGCATATCATTAGAACGCTGGGTCAAGGTCGCATCCAGATAGATTTCTCCATCTACACGGCGGACATCAAACATGGTCTGAAAGGCGCATGGGAGGAGGCCGTCCGTCTCATCAAAAGCTTGGTAATCCCAGAGCGAAATGATATTGCGACGGTTCCAAGGATTGGCTTCCAACTGCTTGAGAAGCTTATTGATGATGTCGTGTTTCTTAACAACGGCACCATAGCGCTCACCAATGGTTCCTGTATCTCCCACTTCCCAGTCATTCCAGTAGTGAACATTGTACTTGTCATTGAGCACTTCTAGACTATTGGACTGGTCTTGATAAATCCAGAGCACTTCCTTGATGGCGGATTTGATAGCGATAGGACGCAATGTTGTGATGGGGAATTCCCCCTTTGCCAAGTCATACTCGGCAAAGACACCTGTTACGTACTTGGAGTTAGCAACAGTTCCATCCTTGTACTTGGGACGTGCCTGCTCAGAAAAGACACCATCTTTGAGGATTCGTTCAATATTTTCTTTAAAAATCGTATCTGCTTTTGTCATTTACTCTCACCTCATTTATTGTCCTAACTAGTATAGCATAAAAAAAGAAAGGAGGAAAATCACTCGCTTATGGAAAGCAATTTTCTCCTTTTTCAATTTTATTGTAATACGAGTGATGCTGCTCCGATAACTCCAGCGTCGTTTCCTAGAGTTGCAAGAGCCAATTTAGTAGATGTGCGTACTTGTGGGAAACTATTTTCGTCGTAGACTTTTTGAACACCTTGTAAAAGGAATTCTCCCGCAGCTGATACACCACCACCGATAACGATTGTTGATGGGTTTAGGATTGAACCGATGTTGGCACAAGCAATTCCCAAGTAACGTGAGAAGTTACGGTAAACGATTAAAGCAAGGTCGTCTCCTTCTTTTGCAAGATCAAAGACAGTCTTAGCAGTTACTTCTTCTCCGTTATCAATCAAACGTTTCAAGGCTGCATCGCCTTCGTATTCATCCGCATAGCGACGAGTCAAGTTGACAATTCCTGTTGCTGAAGCAACTGTCTCAAGACATCCTTTTTTACCACAAGTACATGCGATTGGTTGGTCAAAGTCAACAGTGATGTGCCCAAGCTCACCTGCTGCACCAGCAACACCATGAAGCAATTTGCCCTCAGCAACGATACCGCCACCAACACCAGTACCGAGTGTCATAAAGACAACATCTGGTTGGTTATCACCAGCCCCCATCCAACGCTCACCAAGAGCAGCTACGTTGGCATCATTATCGATGAAGAACGGAATACCCAAGGCTTTTTCAATCTTTTCTTTGATTGGTTGAAGGGTTTTCCAGTTCAAGTTGTAGGCACCGATAACAGTTCCTTTTTCACGGTCAACCACACCTGGTGATCCCATTCCAATACCTTGGAAGTCCGCTGCCACCAATCCAAGCAAGTCCAAACGGTGTTGAATAGACTCAATCATATCATCTACGATATGACTTCCCTCATCCAAAATGTTGGTCTTGATAGACCATTTTTCTTGGATTTCTCCTGCTGTTGTCAAGATTGCAAATTTGATAGAAGTTCCACCAAGGTCAATCCCAATAATCTTTTGACTCATCATATTCTCCTTTTTCATAATGAATTAACTGAAAATGCTTACAGATATAGTATAACAAAATTTAGTTAATCATGCAAAGGTTTGCATTAACTTTCTGGATTTTATTCTGGCTTATGATTTCCAGAGACCTGAAGCATCTACGTAGTAACGTCCGCCATCAACTCGCTCATTCTTAGCCATTTGACCATCTTCTTTCAGATAATAGCTTCCCTGCCAAGCATTTTTTACTGGATTGCCATTTCCATCAAAGTAGTACCAAGCACCATCCTGCTTAACCCAGCCACTTGCTGTTGCTGAACTTGTATCAGTTTGAGTTGTAGTCGCTTGTTTCTCTTTGAAAACACCCTTAGGAGAATTTTTCAATTCGCAAGCCACACCATCATGATCGCGGTCTAACTTAGCAGAATAACCTGAATCTCCTTCATGAAGATCTGCATAGCCATGAGCCCAAGCTTCCTTACAAGCTAGAAAAATGAATGTTTTCTTCCGCTAACACAGGTTGTGAGAATAAGGTTAAAACTGGCAAGGTAGCCAGACTCATTTTTAAAAATAGGCGTTTGTTCATTTCTTTCTCCTATAACAATGTTATCGATTTCAATATTATTTTAGAAAACTTACTTTAACAATTCAAGAAAATCTTTGACTGTCCCAGCAAACTCTTCTGGTTTATCTTCGTTCAAAACATGAGGACCGTCTGGGATAATCTGAAATTGGGATTCTGATATTAGTTTATGAAGACTTCTCATAGAACTAAGATTTGGTTTATCTTTGCTGCCACAAATTAGTAAGGTTGGATAGGGGCAAATCTCTGCTATATCCGTTAAATCAAGTGTCTTCAATTCCTCAGAAACTCCGACCATAAGAGCTTTGTTTGCTCCCCGTTTTTCAAAAAAACTTTTTGGAAGTAGTTTAAAAATCATCAACTGGATTTTAAATAAGATATTTCCAGCTAATTTCAGAGGGCAACCTGACAAAACTAAACCTTGAAGATTTGGTAAATCGTAACTAGATAGCTCTAGTGCCAGGGCAGCACCTAAGGACAATCCAACCAAAATAAAAGGTTCTGTCTCTTGAGCTAGATGCTGATAAACTCGCTCCTTAGCTTGTTGATAGTTGCTAACTCCAGAAGGAAATAACTCGATAGCCTCAGAAGGATAATCTGTCAGTAGATTCCGAACTTCTTTCCAAGACTCTGCTGACTGCCCTAACCCGTGTAAAAATATTAGTTTCATCTAGTTCTCCTCAAGGCTTAACGCATACAAGCCTCTCACTGCATTACAGCCGTAAATAGCTTCTGCTTGGGTTAAATCTGCCAAGGTCAAGACTTTCTCTTCTACCTGTCCTGTTTCCAGCAAATGCTGACGATAAATTCCTGACAAGATTCCAAGTCGGATAGGCGGTGTGTAGAGTTTCCCATCGATTTTCAGAACCAAATTTCCGATAGAGGTTTCAAGAAGTTCTCCAGACTTATTGTGGTAAATAATCTCTTGCTCCCCTAGGTTCAAATGCGGTCTGTAAGTCGTTTTAAAATAGGTAAAGGCTTGTTGCAAATTAGATTCCTGAAGGCAGAGTTGGGCATGGCAGAAGGTTGGACTGAGAGGTTCCAATACTTGACGATCGACTTCTAGCTCTCCAGACTTACTGAGACTAATTCGCAAGCGGTAGTCTTGATCAATGTCACAAGTCTGACACTCTGATTCAATCTTTTGTCTCACAATTTCTGGGTCAAAAGGAAAAGCAAAATATCGACTAGCTTTTCTCAGTCTTTCTATATGTTGATTCTCAAACAGCAAGCACTTCTGGCTGATTTTCCCTGTAGTAATCAGTTTGAAACGAGCTTGTTTACGATAGAGAACAGCTGCCTTTTGATGAACCTCTCGGTATTCAGATTCCCAAGTGCTATCCCATGTAATGCCTCCGCCTACTCCATAGATAGCTTTCCCTTGATTCAGTTGAATGGTCCGAATGGCAACATTGAAAATCCGTCGTCCATTTGGAAGCAAGAGACCAATCGTTCCGCAGTAAACTCCACGCGGTTGCGGCTCCAAGTCCTTGATGATTTCCATAGTCGCAATTTTGGGTGCACCCGTTATGGAACCGCAAGGAAAGAGAGAACGGAAGATTTCAACAAGGTCAACATCCTCTCGCAACTGACTCTTGATAGTCGAAGTCATCTGCCAGACAGTAGAATACTGCTCTACCTGACACAGACGCTCCACATGCTCACTGCCCACTTCAGAAATACGGTTCATGTCATTGCGCAAGAGGTCCACAATCATCATGTTTTCAGAGCGATTTTTGGGATCCTGTTCCAACCAACTAGCCTGTTCAAGATCTTCTTGGTCAGTTACCCCACGCTGAGTCGTTCCCTTCATTGGTCGCGTTGTTAATTCTCGGTCATTTTGCTCAAAAAAGAGTTCTGGACTCATGGAAATCACTGCCATCTCGTCATGTTCAACATAGGCATTGTAGCCCGCCTCCTGCTCTACCACCATGCGATTGTAGATGGCAAAAGGATTGGCACTTAAGTCCTGTTTGAGTTGAACGGTGTAGTTGACCTGATAGGTGTCTCCCTGCCGTAGATGATGGTGAATCTGAGCAATCGCCTTTTCATAGTCTGCTGCAGATGTTACTTCCTGCCAATTTGAAGGCAAATCAATCTCATCATAAGTCAGAGGAACAGGGGAAGTTTCTACGCTATCATGAACAGTAAAGTAAAATAGGTACTCTCCCAGTAGAGTAGCCTTGTGAACTGCTAATTTCTCCTCAAAAGCAGGTGCAGCCTCGTAGCTGACATAGCCCACCACATAATAGCCTTGCTCTTGGTAGCTTTCCACTTGTGCCAGCAAATCTGCCACTTCTGCTACATTTCTCGTTTTCAACTCTTTAATAGGCTGGGTAAAGATGTATCTCTCCCCCAAAGCCCTAAAATCAATCACTGTTTTTCTATGCATAGCTTAAGTATAGCATAAAAAGGTAAATCAAGAAAAACTTAATCTACCTTTTTACTCATCTATTTAATACAATCTATGCTTTAAAAAGATTTCCTGAGAATCCGTCTGTATTCTTAAGAAGTGCTTTAAAGACTTTTGATTTAAGCTCTACAGTTTTAGCTGTTCCTCCACCTGCTAGGTCAGCCTCAACCGCCTTATCAAATAAGACTTTTAGCTCAGCATAATTAGTAATTTGTTTACCATCAATTTCAATTGCAGTAAATCCTTTGTCAGCTTTTGCTTTCACTTCTTGATAATAAGCTTTTTTCCATTCTTCAAGAGTACTAAATCTGTTATTAGATACTTTCTTGATAATGAAGTCATCACCTAACATCTTATTATTTTCTTTATTAGCTGCATCTTGATACTTACTAGAAGCATATCCAACAAATCCATTCTCATATCCGAAGTAACCCCACATACGGAATGTATTATGTTTAAATGATGCCGCACCAGGAGCACCTTGACTTGTATTACCGCCATAGATACCTGTCATCATATTCATATTGACATAAGCAGAGCTGAAGTCCGTTGGGTTATAAGTACCGTCACCAGGAGCTCCATGTTTCGTCATTAAGTTATTAGTAATTAAATCATCAATTGTATTAATTGCTAATTTTTTCTCATCCTCTGTCAACTCACGAATTTTATCGAACTGATGACCTGAATTTCCACTACGGTATTGTCGATCCATTTTCTTGAACCAACGACTTGTATTTCCTTTTAACTGCGGTAATACAGCATCAGCTTCAAGATGGTCTAACATCATAAGAGCATCATTATAGTTCTTCATGTAGTGATCGATTTGTTCACGAGTTTGTAATTTATCAGGATCTGGATTATACCATTGATCTCCATCATTTTGACGATGATAAGCCATGTTAATCCCTAATGCTCCATATTCACCATTTGATGTGGATTTATCAGGCGTTTGTAACATACCTTGCGCATATGCTTCAAGATCTGTACCTTGACGATGTCTATGACCACCTAAGTATGCCATACGGTCATTTACGTGAGTTGTTTCATGTGTAAATGCTGAAATACCAAAGTCCTCTAACATATTTGTTACCATGAAGAAAACTTGTTCATCTTCATATGGATTTGCATAGACTTTAGCCATCGCTCCCATATTCCAATTAATTTGATGCCATCTGTCTGTTGGGCCAAATAACTCACGAATTGGTGTCGCTACCTTACCATCTGTACCATATCCACGACGGTTAGCATCCTTAATACCCGCATAAGCTTGATTATCCCATACAGGTGTAGGTACCATATTTTGACTCTTAAGCAGTCTATCTCGAACATTCGGAAGTGCAAGACGTGACCAAAAGTCTAAGTATGTTTGTTGAGCTTTAGCTACATAATTAATACGTTCTTTGAACGCTTCACGTTCAGCTTCTGTATTTTTACCATATTTTTCAAATGAACTATAAGCCATAGTATTATAGGTTGAAATCATAAAGATATGTGCTTTCTTCAAGTTCAATAATGGTAAAATCATACGTGCATGCATATTATTATTCAGACCATCAAAGACACGATGACGTTTATTTTTGAAATCTGGATTTGTTGTTTCAGGTTCTACAACATAAACATTTTTCGCTGAGTGAATAAACCAATCATTAAGATCAGTGTCATTTGTGAAGAGACGCATATTATAATCTAAGAAACTACGTAAATCACCTTTACCAGTGTCCCCTGCAATCATTTCACGGTATGCATCTTGAGTTCTATCACCCTTTAAGTTCTTTTCTTGCGAGCCAATTCGAATCAATCTGTCAATAACACTTGGTGTCTTACCATAGAAGTCTGGTTTAAACATCATCATATTCTTAATGTTCAAGTCACCATATTCAATTCCATAATAACGATTGAGGTAAGTAAGTGCCATCATAATTTTAGCTTTATTATCTTCTACTTTCTTAAGAAGTGCTTTGATGGCTGCCTCATCACCATTTAACTGATGATCTTCATTTTCAACAAGAGCTTTTACTAATTTATCAAGATTTCCTTTTACTTCTGAGAAACTTTCTTCTAAATATAATGCTCCAACATTACCTGTTATCGCACGAACTTCAGGAGATTCAAGAGTAATTGTATCTAGTTTTGCTTTAACATCACTTAGTAATTGAGTACGATCTTTAACTACCATATTTGGTGTGTAAACTACATCTCCTAAATCTGTAATACCATATTCTTTTACTTGTTCTACGTTTGATGTAGCCTTAGGTGATACAGATTTTTCTTCTTTCGTACCATCAGCATAATGAATCATAATCTTATCAATATCTGATAAATCAGTTACAAATTGTCCATCTTTCATACCTGTTACAGATAATACTTCAGTCGTTAATAATTTAGATCCTTCAGGAATCTTGTTCCCTTGATTGATAATCCATTCTTTATTGTAGAATGGTTGAAGTTTTTCAATATTACGGTATGCAAGTTCACGTTCTGCATTGTAATCTTGAGTCTCTTTATACGTATCAGCTTTTGGTTTGGCTTGATTCAATTTATCTTCCACAAGTGGAGCAATTTCAAATTTATCGGCTGTGATACCCATTGCCTCGATTTTTTTATTTGCTTCTTCAAGACTAATTTCTTTAATTCTATTAGAGCGTGAGCGTTTATATGAACGACTACCTGTACTAACATCTTTTACTACAAAGTTTCTTTCTAGTACATTGTTTGTATAGTAACCATCTTCAGTATCAATATCTCTAGATCCATAGAATTCTTCACCGTTTTTAACTTTCATCATTGAAACAGTATCTGCAACTCTACCCCATGTCCAGTTTTTACTGATGAAACCACCAACTTCAACAGGGTTCTTAATATCGATAGTACCTTTAGTCACCGCATTACGTACAGAAGCATATTTATCAATACCGTTAGGATCAGAACCGTTATCCGTAACAGCAACAAGTCCACCAGCACGAGCTTTATTAGCAACCATATCAGCATCTACATAAGCTTTCTTAATGTTACCTTTCCAAACTTCACCGGCGATACCAGCCATACCCCAAGGTCTATCACCAACACCAGTAAGTTTCCCAATAAAGGCAACATTTGTCAGTTGTCCACCAATATCTACCTTATTAGTGATACCAGAGATTCCATCTTTACCAAGAATGCTACCAGTAACTTTAACGTTCTCAACAGTAGCATTTTTAACAGATCTAGCAAGGGCAGAAATGTTTTCAATCCAAGGCATATTGATGTTAACGTTAGCTAAATTAATATTTTTAACTGAACCACCTTCGATATTACCGAATAGTTGACGTGCCATGTTGTGGATTGAATACTGTTTACCATCAACACTTGTTAAGTGACCGCTAAATTTACCAGGTACATATTCCTTATTCGGAGTTGGTACGTTAGCTGCATTAAGGTCTGCACCAAGTTTAAAGGTACCACTTGGGTTAGCTTTCATAGCTTTTACAAGGTCGTCAAAGCTATAATATACATCCCCTTCGTGTGCTTTTTGTTTTTCAAAATAATGTACATACTCTTCTCTTAGTGTATCATCAGCTCTACGTTGAACTAAGTCAGGAGCTTTAGCTACCACTTTGTATAATGTTTTCCCATCAACAACAACTTCTTCAACAGAACTTACCGCTAGTCTTGTTGTTTTGTTATCATGAGTTGTCACTCGTAGGTAAAGTGGAGCAACATCTGTCGGCTTTTCAGTTAATAAGCTCTTATCTGTTTCAACACCTGCATCGTCTACACTCATCAAACTTGTTTCTTTAATGTTTTTGATTTCAACTTTTTTAAGGTCTAATTGAATTTGTTTATCTTCTAATTTCTCAGTTTCTTCACCTTCTCCACGATCATAAATCATTGTAGTAGATAGGGTGTAACCTTGATAATATTTTAATTTATCTAAAGTAGCGTTTAATTTATTTTCAGCAACCGTTACTTCTTTGACAACTTTTCCATCTTTATCTTTTAATGCTAATTTGATGGATTTAATTTCTACTCCAGCTGGTTTATTCAATGTATAACTAGCTGTGACACTCTTCTTCAAGACATCTTTTTCAGTATTAGCCCATTGTAAAGTAGGTTTTTCTAACCCTTTTGTACCTTTTTTAATAATTTTATCTTGAGGTTGTTCGATTACTTTTTCAGTAACTGTTGGTGGTTCAGTAGTTTTTTCACCACGAATCGTTTTATACGTCTTAGTAATTTGTTTCTTGCCTTTTTTACCTTGTTGAGCAACTTCTTCTATCCCACGTTTTAAAGTGTCATCTTCTTGCGTTTTTGTTTCAAAAGGAATCTCTACTTCTTCAGTTTCATCTACTGTTCCTTCAACTGGTTTCGTACCTTTTGTAACAATTTTAGAAACAGGTGGTGTTTTCACTTCTGTAGTTGTTGCAAGAACTTCATTATTTTCAGCACTTTTTACAGTTGTTGTCTGTTGAACACCTTTAACACCTTCACGAGTTACAGTATCATCACCTACATATTTGGAAGAATCTAATACTTCTTCTGTATTGAATTCAACTTCACTCTCAGTCGTTTCCTCAGCGATTCTGTATTCTGGTATTGGTTGCACAAGAGCTTTACCTTGCTTTTCGCCTTCTTGTACTTCTTGAACACCTTTTGCTTCATGATATTCAGGAAGCGTTGGTTGTGTTAAAGCTTGATTTTCTTTACCTTCCTCTTGCGTTCCTTTTGCTTCGTAATATTCTTGAAGTTCTAAAGTCGGAGATAGCATTTCATGTTCAGGTTCTTGAGAACCTTTAGTAGAAAGCGTTTCTGTATACTCTGATAATTCTGGTTGAACTAAAGCTTGATTTTCTTTACCAGGCTCTTGAGTGCCCTTAGCTGCTTGGATGCTTGGTTCTACTTCTGGAGCTGGGCTTAATTCTACTGCTTTCTTAGTTCCTACTGCAACAACTTGAGAAACAGGAGTTTGAACCACTTGGTCTTCAACGACTTCTCTAACCTCTTGACCATCAACCATCGATACTTTGGTTACAAGACGACGCTGACCATTTACTCCCGCTGTGACGATACGAGTCTGTCCTTCTGCTAGATTCGCATCTGGGCTTGTGACCGTTTCAAAAGGAATCTCTACTAAATTCTCTTCCTGTCTTGTCTGGGACTTCGCAGAAACTGGTTTTTCTTCAACAGCAGGAGTAACTGGAGTTTGTGCTACAGGAGTTTTGACAACAGGTTGGGGAGTGACAGTAGGTGTTTCTTGAACTACTTCTGTTTTCTCGATTTCATTTGCACTTTGCTTTTCTACTGGCAACTGAGGATTCTCAGCTGAAGCTGGTCTTGAGGGATGGAGTTCTGCTTCCTTGAAGTATCCAATATATTCATAGCCATCAATGTGGATAATCCCTTCAGCCAAACCTTCATGTGTAGAGGCCGAAATAGTTTGGTTATAAGAAAGCAATTCTTTATTTTCAAACGCAAATGCCCCATAAGGTACAAAAGTGCTGGCTCCCAAAGAACCAATCAAGAGAACACCTAGGAGCTCTTTGCGACCTTTTTTGGACACCAAAAAGACTGCTAGTGAAGCTGTTGCCAAACCAAGACCAGCTAAAGCAAGTTCCTTACTTCCTGTATAGGGAAGTTGTTGACTGTTAGTTGCCTTCTTGCGATAAACTACATAGAGAATATCATCATCTTGAAATTCTGTAGGAACTTCATGGTGAATTAGAGCTTTTTCAGACTCGGTCAATTCCTGCTCCGCCAAATAACGGTAATGAACGCTTTGAGCACCACCGACTTCATTGGCATGCACCTTATCTACTGAAAGAGTACTGGCACCAAAAAGGAAGGCCCCGATGGCTACAGGACCTACCCCAACAGTTAGCTTACGAATCGAATATTTGGTAATTTTTTCTAGTTGTTGTTTTGTTTTTTTCATTCTCACGACTTTCTAATAGAATCTTGTGGATAATGCGCACGCGCACCTCCGATTAATTTTGGACGACTAGCCAACGCCGTTACGTGGGCATGGCCAATCTCTCTCAAAAGAGGGCGAATCGGAACCTGAACATGCTTGACATGCATGCCAATTGCAGTGTCTCCGATATCCAATCCAGCATGAGCCTTGATAAATTCAACCTCGACTGGATCTTGCATAAACTTGAAGGCTGCCAACTGACCTGAACCTCCTGCATGAAGAGTAGGAAGGACACTGACGATTTCCAGACCAAATTGCTCTGCCACATGACGTTCAACAACGAGGGCCCGATTGACATGTTCACAACCTTGAACGGCTAGATGAATTCCTTTTTCCTCTAGGATATCTAGGATGGTCTTCACAATGATTTCCCCAACTTCTTGGCTGGATTCCTTGCCAATCTGACCACCTAGCACCTCACTAGAAGAAAGGCCCAAAACAAAGATGGATCCCTGCTTCAAATTGGCCTTTTCTAATACATCTTTTACAATCTGGCTTGTTTCTCTTTGAATGTCTTTTTCCTTCATACTTGATACCTCTTTTGTCATTATCTATCATATCGTTTTTTCTACATTTTAGCAAGATAGACAACCTAGAAAGCTTTCTCAATTACGCATAAAACTCCCAGAATTGACTGGGAGTTAGCTAGTTTCTATTCTATTTATGTATATTTCAACCGTCGTTCCTCTGTCGAGTGTAGAATCAATCTTCATCTGGTAATTGTCTCCAAAATGAAGTTTGAACCGTTGATCAACATTTTGCAGACCAACTCCTCCACGTTTGAGTTGACTTTGACTAGTATCGCCAGCAGCTTGGAAACCAACTCCATCATCCTCAATACGGATGACCATTCCTGAATCCTGTTTCTGAACAGAAACTCTAATATGTCCCTGACCTTCCTTTTCCTTAATGCCATGGTACAGGGCATTCTCTACTAAGGGTTGTAGGATCAGCTTGGGCAAGACTAGCTTATCAAAGGCAGGATTTTCATCAATCTCATATTCCAGCTTATCTCCATAACGTTGTTTCTGGATAAAGAGATACTGGCGGACATGATTGATTTCGTCGGACAAGGAAATCAAGTCCTTGCCCTGATTGAGCGCCAAGCGGAAATAGGTCGCCAAGGACTTGGTCACTTGAACCACTCTCTGACTATCCTGAAATTCAGCCATCCAGATGATGGTATCCAAGGTATTATAGAGGAAATGCGGATTAATCTGGCTTGATAGGGCTTGAAGTTGGTACTGACGGGTCCTTTCTTCCTGCCTGCGAATATCTGCCATCAGCTGATCAATCTGATCCAACATGACATTGAACTGGCGAGTCACCTCTCTCAGTTCATAAGCACCGGCTTCCTTGACACGCAGATTTTGAACACCAGAAGCAATTTCCAGCATGGTTTCTCTCAAATCCTTCAAAGGGGCAATCCAGCGCTTGAGACTGAACCACAGCAAGCAGAGACAGGCAAGAAGAGATGTGATACTAGCCCAAAACAAGGTCCACAAGAGTTGACTCCGAACCTTGTCTAACTTCTCCAACGAAGACACACCTATAACCGTCCAATCTGTTCCTACAATCTTTTCCTGACTGACGTAGGATTTGTGATCTGGAGTATAGCCATGCCCTGTCTCAATATAGGGTTTCATGGCCTCCATTTCGCTAGACGAACTATAAACTGTGTGTTGAGGATGATAAACAAATTCATGCTTTTCATTGATGATAAAGGCAAAGCCCTGCTGCCCCAACTGGAGTTGGTTAAGATCGGCTTCCAGAGTTTCATAAGAAATATCCAAACGAAGCACACCCAGATTGGCTCCCTTTACATCAACAAGTTCTTGAGTGACAGAAATGACCCACTGACTATCTGATTTACGAGCTGGTGTCAAAACTGGCTTAGCCCCCTGATGAATGGCCTTTTGATACCATTCTTCAGCCATCATATCTGAGGAGGTTTTCATTTGCACACTGTCATCTGTAGAAATGACATGACCAGATTTGGTCACCAGTACAACAGTTTTCAAGTCCTGATCTGCCTTTAAAATAGTCAAAAATAGATCTCGAATTCCCTTGACCTTGTCTTGACTTGGATTCTCAGCATAGGCTAGGACATCCGTCTGCTGGGTCAAACTAGTCGAGGTAGTTTCTAATTTTTTGATATAAGACTGGATAAAGTGGCTAGTCTGACTGATAGTCGTTTGGCTATTGCCTTCAATGGTAGCCTCAATGGCTGAAGAACTAGATCGATAGTAGAAAGTCCCAACCACAGCTAGGAGAATGAGAAAGACCAGAAAGATGGAAATAACCATTCTAACTAGAAGAGACGAACGTTTCATCGACCTTCCCCCTTCTTAAACTGACGAGGTGTCACACCTGCAATCTGCTTAAAGCGTTGGGTAAAATAGTTCATATCTTCAAAACCAACTTTCTCTGCGATTTCATAAATTTTCAGATCTGTAGTTAAAAGCAAGAGCTTGGCTTGTTTGACACGTTCTCTCACCAGATAATCCTGAAAAGGCAGACCTAACTCTTTCTTAATCAAAGAACTCAGATAAGTCGGACTAAAGCCCAAGTCACTAGCCAAACTCTTTAAACTAAATTGGCTATCAGCCAGATGGGACTGGATTTTTTGGGCTATGTTTCCTTCAAACTTATCGAACAATAAATCTTGTAATTGCTCTTCCTTTTCTTCCTTATCCAACTTTTGCTTGATTTTCCCCAACATTTCCTCAATATCCTGACGAGAAAAGGGCTTGAGCAGGTAGTCATCCACACCGAGTTTGACAGCAGACAAAGCATAATCAAAATCATCATAGCCTGTTAAAAAGACCAAATGCACCTGAGGATAGGTTTCTCGTATCAGACTGGCCAACTGGATGCCATTCAGCTGAGGCATATTGATATCGGTTAAAATAATATCTGGCACCTGTTTTTGGACCAAGTCCCAAGCCTGTCTTCCATTTTCAGCCTGACCGATGATTTCCATATCGTAGACTGCTACATTGACCAGTTTGGTCAAGCCTTGTCTTACCAGATATTCATCTTCTACGATTAAAATTGTGTAGGTCATGCTCGACTCCTTTGTCACTTACTAGTATCAGTATAGCAAAATTCTCCTCTAACTGCTTAGGAAAGCCCTCTTAATCGACATAATCTAGTAAATAAGCATAGCCTTTTTCTTCCATTTGGTCTTTAGGAATAAAGCGGATAGAGAGACTATTAATACAGTAGCGCAAGCCACCCTTGTCCTGTGGGCCGTCCGTAAAGACATGACCAAGGTGAGAATCTCCAACTCGGCTCCGCACTTCCATGCGTGTCATATTGTAGGATTTATCTTCCTTGTAGGTGGCAACATCTGGACTGATTGGTTGGGTAAAACTAGGCCAGCCACAACCAGACTCAAACTTATCCTTTGATGAAAAGAGAGGTTCGCCAGTTGCTACATCCACATAGATACCAGATTCAAATTTATCCCAGTAGCGGTTTGAGAAAGCCCGTTCTGTTTGATTTTTCTGGGTAACTGCATACTCCTCAGGTGACAGGGTCTTTTTCAATTCTTCATCGCTTGGTTTAGGATATTTGCTGGCATCGATAACGGGGTAGGCAGCCTGATTAACATTGATATGGCAGTAGCCATTTGGATTTTTCTTGAGATAGTCTTGGTGGTAATCCTCTGCCACTACAAAATTCTTCAAAGTCTCCTTTTCAACTGCTAGAGGTTGGTCGTATTTCTTAGCCACCTCATCAAAGACTTGGTTGATCACCTCTAAATCCTTGTCATCTGTGTAATAAACACCAGTACGGTACTGGGTTCCCACATCATTTCCTTGTTTATTTTTGCTGGTTGGATTGATAATGCGGAAGTAATGAAGCAGGATTTCCTTGAGAGAAATTTGCTTGGCATCATAGGTGACATGGACAGTTTCCGCATGACCTGTTTGGTTAATCAATTCGTACTTGGTTGTTTCCCCTCTACCATTTGCATAGCCTGAAACAGCATCTGTCACTCCGGGAACGCGTGAGAAGTATTCCTCCACTCCCCAGAAACATCCTCCAGCTAGATAAATTTCGTGCAAATCTGCGTCTTTGCTAACTTCTGTTTTTTTCACTGTTTTTCCTCCTTGGCTAACTGCCGCTTTCTCAATTTGAGAGCTATCTGTCTGCCCTGCATTTCGCATCAATAGAAAATAGAAACCGCTTATGGCTAGGAAAAAGATTCCTGCCAAGACAAACAATTTTACTTTATCATTCATGATCTTTCTCTACCCCATTTCTTTCAATGTCTTTAAAATCATATCCTTATCCATAAAACCTGGCTGCGTTTTGACCAGTTTTCCTTCCTTGTCTATAAAGGCTTGAGTTGGGTAAGAACGAACACCATAACTTTCCAAGAGTTTGCCTGACGGGTCAATTAAAACTGGGAAATTTTTATAATCTAAACCCTTGTACCAGTTCTTAAAGTCTGCTTCTTCTTGTTCACCCTTGTGTCCAGGAGAGACCACTGTCAAGACCACATAATCATCACCAGCATCCTTAGCAATTTCATCCGTATCTGGAAGACTGGCTAGACAGATGGAACACCAAGACGCCCAGAATTTAAGATAGACTTTCTTGCCCTTATAATCAGACAAGCGGTAGGTCTTGCCATCTACTCCTGTCAGTTCGAAATCAGCAACTGCTTGACCTTTAGTCGCAGTTTGCGTACTGACTTGTTCTGTTTTGGTTTGCTCCTTCATAGTAGACTCGTCTGACATGTTTTTAGCCGAACAGGCTGCCAAGCAACAGATGGAACCTAGTCCAAGGAGACATGTTTGCCATTTTTTCATTCTTTTTCCTCTCTATTCAAATAATGTAGTCAAAATGGAAGCATTTCCCAAAAGCACCAAGATTCCCATCACGATAATGAGAAAACCACCCACTTTTTTGAGGGTCCCGAGGTAGGGATGGAGTTTTCGGAAATGTTTCAAAACAGAGCTGGAGACAAGAGCTAGAAGCAAAAATGGTAGCGCTAGACCCAGCGTATAGATTAACATGAGACCAGCTCCCTGCCAAGCACCTGAACCACCTGAAGCCGCCAAGGCCAAAACAGAGCCAAGAACCGGTCCCACACAAGGCGTCCAAGCAAAACTAAAGGTCAACCCCAGTAAAAATGCCTGACTATAGCCCTTACCCTTTTGCCCCTGTCTCTTTAATTGTAGCCTTCTTTCCTTGTAGAGTCCCTGAAAATGTAAGACTTCCATCTGGTGTAAGCCCAAGAGAATGATAACCGCACCCGTCACATACTGAAACCAAGAAGCATACAGCAAATTGCCTAAAAAACCAGCTCCATAACCCAGTAAGATAAAAACAAAGGAAATCCCCGCTATAAAGGCCAGAGTTCGCAATAAACTGACAACTGAGATTGAAAATTTGCCGCTAGAAGCCTGAGCACCATCTTTATCATCCAACAAGATCCCTCCATAGACCGGTAACAAGGGTAAGATACAAGGAGAAAAGAAGGAAAGAATTCCAGCAAGAAAAACACTGATAAAAAAGATAATCGTATCCATTGCCTTCCTCCATTCTTTGATTTTATAGGACTATTATAGTCCTAAAACTCCAGAAAAAACAGGGACAATGATAGGGAAAAATAGGAATTTAATCAGGTTATGTAAAAAATGTTGCAAAAAAAGCCAGACACAGTCTGACTTTGATGGAAACAGAAAAGAAAATTCACTAGTCTTCCATACTTATCTGATAATAAATAAGGTCCGCAAGATAGCCTTTTCTCTCTACACCATTGCTAATAGTCTTGAGATAGGACATTCCAGCCTTCTCCATGACACGACCTGAAGCTGGATTGAGACTGGCATAACGTGCCTTAACTTCTTGAAAGCCTGCTTGAGTAAAACAAAAGTCCAAGACAGTTTTCAAGGCCTCTGTCATCATACCATGACCCCAGTATTTCTTGCCTAGCACATAGCCAATTTCACAAGAAGAATCGTTCTCATCTATTGCAACGATGCTGATATCTCCTATCACCTGCTCTGGCTTTTCTTTGAGACAAATGGCCCATTTGTAATAGTTGGGATTAGCATAGGAAGCAACCCAATTACGAATCGAATTTCGAGTCACCTCGACATCAGGATGAGGAGCCCAAGTGACATAGGTCAGATTCTCAGCGGATGAAGCCCAATTCTGAAACATGGCTTCTGCATCACTTTCCACAAATCTCCGCAAAATTAAATGATCTGTCTGTAATATTTGCGTACCGATTGCTTTCATGACGCTACCTCGCTTTCTGATAGATGATTCTCTGCCCAACCTCAATTTAAATTTACTTTGCTTTTTAATTTCAAGGTAATAAGCTAAAAAGGTCCCTCGAACCTTCTCTCACTTTCTTATTTCTAGGCTCAGGGTAAAAAGACTAAACTCAGTAACAACTAAAAAACAAGTTTTTCATCTAGTTCCTTGACGCAGTCGCTGTCTGGTTTGAAATGCGCTTTACCAAGCTTTTTCAAACCTAGTCATCGTTGCGGGGGTGAGACGACGAAATCGAACTCTTCGAGTTACCTTACCTTCTCTCACTTTCTTATTTCAAGGTGAGAGGCTGAAAACCTCCACTGGAGGTTTTTCTTGCTTTTTAATTTCAGGGCAAGAAGCTAAAAAGGTCCCCCGGACCTTTTTACTCCCAAAAGTCATCGAATACGGTGATGGGTAGGTGGCGTTTATGTTGACCTTTGTGCCACCAGTTTTCGATAGTCGTTTGGGCTTCTGGGCTGATTGTTTTGCCTTCTAGGTAGTCGTCAATCTCTTCATAAGTGACTCCTAGGACCACTTCGTCAGCTAGGCCTGGTTTATCTTCTTCGAGGTCTGCTGTTGGGATTTTTTCATAAAGGGCTGGGTCTGCACCAAGTTCCTGTAAGAGTTGTTTTCCCTGACGTTTATTGAGGCGGAACAGGGGTAAAATATCCGCACCACCGTCACCAAACTTGGTAAAGAAACCTGTAATATTTTCCGCAGCGTGGTCTGTTCCAATGACCGCTCCGCTATGGGAACCCGCAAGGGCATATTGGGCAATCATACGGCAACGCGCCTTGATATTGCCCTTGTTGAAGTCTGAGACAGGACTACCTGTCGTTTCAACTGCAGCTGTCATGGCATCAGCTGATTCCTTGATATTCACAACCAAGCTGACATCTGGCTGGATAAATGCTAGGGCTTTTTGAGCATCTGCTTCATCAGCTTGCACTCCATAAGGCAGACGGACAGCGATAAATTTGTAGCTGTCATCTCCTGTCTCTGCTCGCAGTTCTTCCATAGCTAATTGGGCCAATCGACCTGCTAAGGTTGAGTCTTGTCCTCCAGAAATCCCTAGTACAAAGGTCTTTAGGAAGGAATGCTTTTTCAAGTATCTTTTTAAGAAATCAATAGAACGACGGATTTCTTCCTGGGCATCAATCACTGGTTTCACGCCCAGTTCTTGGATAATCGTTTCTTGCAAACTCATTCTTCTTCTCCTTCACCAAGGGCTTCCTTGCGCATCTTATCAATCAAGTCCATCTTATCTTGCCATACATCACGCGCCAAATCCACTGGATAATGCTGCGGATTGAGCACACGCTTGTACTCATCCCAAAGCTTGTCAAATTCCTTACGAGCATAGTCCTGAATCTCAGTCAAGCTAGGCAGCTTGTAGATCAACTTCCCGTCTTTGAAAATATCCACCAAGAGAGGAACGGCATCAAAATTACGAACCGTCTTCTTGATGTAGGTATAGGTCGGATGAAACATCTTGATTTCAGTCATGTCACTCACATCCACACCATCATAAGTAATGTAGTCGCCTTCTGACTTGCCTTTTTCACGACTGGTAATGCGCCACACCTGCTTCTTACCTGGCGTAGACACTTTTTCAGCATTATTTGACAGCTTGATGGTATTGCGCATGTTGCCATTTTCATCTTCGATGGCAACAATCTTGTAAACTGCCCCAAGAGCTGGCTGGTCATAGGCTGTAATCAGCTTGGTACCCACACCCCAGACATCAATCTTGGCCTTTTGCATCTTAAGGTTGAGGATAGTATTTTCATCTAGGTCATTTGAAGCATAAATCTTAGCCTCTGTAAATCCAGCCTCGTCCAGCTGCTGACGGACTTTCTTGGAGATGTAGGCAATATCCCCAGAGTCAATCCGCACACCCATAAAGTTAATCTGATCACCCAGCTCACGCGCCACCTGAATGGCAGCTGGTACCCCAATGCGAAGGGTGTCATAGGTATCTACAAGAAAGACACAGTTTTTGTGGGTCGCAGCGTAAGCCTTGAAGGCCTCATAGTCGTTACCATAAACCTGCACCAAGGCATGGGCATGGGTTCCCAAAACAGGAATGTCAAAGAGTTTACCCGCACGCACGTTACTGGTTCCATTGGCACCACCAATCACCGCTGCGCGTGTTCCCCAGATGGCCGCATCCATCTCTTGCGCCCGACGTGTCCCAAACTCCATCAAAGGCTCATCTTCAATGACTGAACGAATACGAGCTGCCTTAGTAGCCACCAAGGTCTGGTAGTTGACGATGTTCAAAAGGGCCGTTTCAACCAACTGACATTGAGCTAGAGGGCCTTCCACCTGCACAATCGGTTCACTAGCAAAAACCAAGTCCCCTTCTTGGGCAGAACGAACGGTCAACTCCAACTTGAAATTGCGGAGATAGTCCAAAAATGCCCCATGATAGCCTAGCGACTCCAAATAGGCAATATCACTATCTGAAAAACGCAAGTCTTCAAGATAGCTTACAATTCTTTCCAAACCAGCAAAAACTGCATAGCCATTCTGAAAAGGTTGTTGGCGGAAATACACCTCAAAGACTGCCTTTTTATTGTGAATCCCTTGGTCAAAGTAAACCTGCATCATGTTAATCTGGTACAAGTCCGTGTGCAATGTCAAACTATCATCTGGATACATACTTTTCTTACTTCCTTAACTAGAAATACATGAAAATTTTCAAGAACTTTCATGTATTCCAATAAATTAGTACTATTATATCACATTTTAGTTGGATTGAGAAAAGAGTAACAAGCTATTCACCACTCTCCAGTTCATCCATATCTTGTTCAAACTTTTTCTGAGCCCATTCGCCATAGCTCTTAAGACCAAGATTGCCAATAAAGACCCAGGGAAGGTAAATGACATAAGTAATTGCCCAAGCAGATAGGTATTTAAGGTTCAAAGGATTGTGCTGATAAATTTCTATGTTGAATTGATAATTCTGCAACATCAAAAGAGTCGTAATAGCGAGAGTTACCAGCAAACACCCTAAAATTGTAAAATGAAAACGACTATAGTAGTTCACACCCAAATCTCGAGCACGGCCGAAAAAGTAAGAAGTTCCAATAATGATGATGATGAGAATCATTCTCGGATTAAAAAGACTTGGTGCAAATACTGCAATCATATAAGATAAAAGCAAGAAAGCTATAGAGATATAGAAACTTTCAGCCCCCGCTTTATTGATCAGTTGTTCTTCTCTTTCGTCTAGTAATTGATAATAAAAAAATCTATTTTTCATCTTCTTCCTCCCAAAATAATTGATCCAAAGTTTTGCCTAAGCATCTGCAAATAGACTGGCAGAGTGAGAGACTGGGATTGTATTTCCCCGCCTCTATCAAACCAATAGTCTGGCGCGTCACCCCAACAGCATCTGCCAGTTGACCTTGTGTTAAATCAAGCTCTACACGAGCTAATTTTAATTTTAAATTTTTAGCCACCTACGTCCTCCTTATAATTTTAATACTCATCTACTCTTAAAAAATCCAAAACCAACACAAGCTGTCAGCTATTTATTATAACCTCATTAATTAGCACTCCAATATTATCTTCTGCCTAAAATCAGTATGTTGGATTGTTTGAAATAAACTTCCTAGTTTGCTATTTGATTTTTTGTTTAGTATTAGCTTTAGTAGGGTCTTTTAAACGAGTTTTGATTACTTGTATTTCTTGTTTAGTTGATTTCATATCACTATTATATAATGCTTTTGGAAATGAGTCTAGCATAAGACAAAAACGTGTACACAACAAGAGCAGGAGCATAGCAAGATGACTGATTTTTTTGCTGGATTTTAAGTCTGCAAAATAATACTAAATAAAACTAAAATGAATACTCCTTGCTTTTCTTGAGAGTGAAAAAGTACAATAAAATGATTGTAGTGATTACCACAAGATACTGACTAATAGACATCGTATTTGAAGCAACAAGTACAGGTAAAGAATAAAAAGGAAGAAGTTCAACTGCTTTGATAAACAAATCATTACTAGTATTCGTCATAATCGTATTTAATATATTAGGGATAAAGAGTAGTAAAGCTACTAAAATACCAAATACTAAGCCACTTTTCAATTTGTATAAATAGAAAATGTAAGATAATAGAAAATAAAATAGGACTAACAAAATTGTATTGACTACAATGGCTACTATAAAATCTAATCCTAAATCACCTGGAACACCCAATTTACTTACGATGACTAGTAACACAATACCATTCAAAGCATAGATAATGGAAACTGAGATGGCATATAGAAAATTGGACAAGAGGTAAATCATCCGATTTTTCTGTTGATTATAAAACAAACTGATCGTATTGTGGGAAAAATCCCTACTAATAATTCGGTTAGCATGTATAACAGCCATTAACATACCGAGCATAGCATAAAAGTTTGAAATATGCTTAATACCAAGTGATGTCCCTTGAGTCTTTAGAATAAAGAATGTAACCAGTATCGGCGGTATAAACGAGATAATCAAACCGAGATATATTACGCCTGATGAATATAAATCCCTTATATTTTCCTTAAGAAAATTCAATTTATTTAATTTCATGATTGTAACCTTCCTTTATTTTGAACGATTTAGATAAATATCTTTAAGCGTCTCTTTTTTAGTTTCAAAATCAACTACTTTAATAGAGTTTTCGTTAAAAAATTTAAAAAGCTCACTACTTTGAATATTCCCAGACATAGTAATTCTCAGTCCCTCTTCCTGAACAATATCCCCAAATTCTTGTTTGGTAATGAAAATGTCTCTATCTGTAGCTGATGAAAAAGCTATCTCAAACAAGCAATTATGACTATCTTTTCCTACTTTTTGGAATGTCAAAAACCCGTTCTCCAAGAAAAGGACTCTCTCACAAATTTCTTCAATATCTTCTAATTTATGACTCGATATTAAAATTCCCACATTTTCATGTAAAGCTAAATTTTTTAGAACCGCTAAAACTATTTGTGACGATTCAATATCTAAACCATTAGTCGGTTCATCTAAAATCAATATATCAGGTTCCGTAACGAGAGTTAGAAGCAAGGCTAATTTTTGTTTTGTACCCAAAGAATAGGTCTTTACTTTTTTATTAATAGACTGAGTCAAATCTAACTCTTGGATCAAACTTCCAAATCTTTCTTGATTGTAGTCAACACCGTATAAATTTGACAAATATTTTAAATTCTCTAAACCTGTTTTAGATAAAAATAATTTTGGTTCTTCGATTAAATAGCCAACATTATCACTACTTATAATATTCCCTGAAGTCGGCTGATTATTCTGAACAAGAATTTTCATCAATGTACTCTTGCCAACTCCGTTTCTCCCTACTAGACCAACAATTTCACCCTTATTAAGTGCGAAATTTATATCTTTGAGAATGGTTGAATGACCATAATGCTTACTTACATTTATAACTTCCATTTTTTATTCCTCCATTAATATTCTTGGTTTTCTCTTTGATTCTCATTAATTTTAAAAAGTTGCGCCTCTTTTCAACATTATTATATCATATATCTAACTTAATGCAATATATAAATGTCATTTTGTAAAATTTTATTAACAAAAAACTCTCTACCATAAAAAATAGAGAGTGTTAAGTTTAAATATAGGATTTCAAAATATCGATGACATCGTAGGCTTTCACATCTAATGTCTCAGCTGCGATTGGTTTGTCCTCCATATCGTCTAGAAAGACACAATTTGTAGATTATAATTGCTACTTATCGATAGTTACTCATATCCATCAGTCCACCTCCAAACTCATGTGCGAGTCTCTCTTTGTATTATACCTTCATACTCACCTTACAGATTCTTTTGGTAATAAAATCTTTGTCCTGTGTAGGGATAGTCTTGTAAGGTAAAAACTTTCTTGTAGCCATGCCTTTTATAAAAATCTGGAGCTTGAAACTGATAAGTATTGACAAAAGCAAAACGACAGTTTCGATTCTTAGCTTCAGTTTCTGCTTGCTGCAATAGGTTTGAACCGACTCCTTGCCCTCTCAGTTCCTCTTTTACAAATAAATACTCGATTTCTAGCCAATTTCCAAAAGTCTCTGCTATCAAACCTGCCAGGAGATTGCCCTTTTCATCTTCGACATAAAGATTCAGTGGCTCACTTTCAGCTTCTTCTCTTTTTGAACGGTTATAAACACGAATCAGATTCCCAATTTCTTGTGATTTATGGGATTCCTTATTTTCCAATCTAAAGTACATCTAAACCTCCTCGAAAACAACGCATAAATATCGGCTCTATAATATTTGTAGTGGGTAAATCCCCTATGGATATTATGGAGCCTATCTTGTTGTAGAAAAAAAGTCCCATAAGATCTATAATGAAAAGCGACAAAACAACTCATTAGAAAGAATCATATGGAACAATTACATTTTATCACAAAATTACTAGACATTAAAGACCCTAATATCCAAATTATGGATATCATCAATAGGGATACACACAAGGAAATCATCACTAAATTGGATTATAGTGCCCCACCTTGTCCTGATTGCGGAAGCCAAATGAAGAAATATGATTTTCAAAAACCGTCTAAGATTCCTTACCTTGAAACGACTGGAATACCTACTAGAATTCTCCTTAAAAAACGCCGTTTTAAGTGCTATCAGTGCTCAAAAATGGCGGTCGCTGAGACTTCTATCATCAAGAAAAATCACCAAATTCCTCGTATTATCAACCAAAAAATTGCGCAAAAATTGATTGAAAAAACTTCTATGACCGATATTGCCCATCAGCTGGCCATTTCAACTTCAACTGTCATTCGCAAGCTCAATGACTTCCGTTTTAAGCATGATTTTTCTCGTCTGCCTGAGATTATGTATTGGGACGTTGAAACAGTCAGGGGAGTGACTGTTTCAATCGGGAGATGAAGATGAGCTTTGTTGCACAAGATTTTGATAAACTCAATATCATCACTGTTCTCGAGGGAAGAACAAAAGCTATCATTCGAAATCACTTTCTGCGCTACGATAGAGCCGTTCGTTGTCAGGTAAAATCATTACTATGGATATGTTTAGTCCTTATTATGACTTAGCTAAACAGCTTCGCTTTCGAATTTCTAGGCTCAGGCTGAAACAGTCTCCCAGACTGTTTCACTCCCGAATACTAAAATCGTTCTGGATCGCTTTCACCCTTCGTTATTATATTTCTAAACTCAGGCTAAAACAGTTCACTGGACTGTTTTACTCCAACACTTAAGCCGTGCTATGAGTCGTGTGCGTGTCCAAATTATGAATCAATTTCATAGAAAATCTCATGAATACAAGGCTATCAAGCGCTACTGGAAGCTCATCCAGCAAGATAGTCGTAAACTGAGTGATAAGCGACTTTATCGCCCTACTTTTCGCATGCACTTAACCAATAAAGAGATTCTTGATAAACTATTAAGCTATTCAGAAGACTTGAAAGACCACTATGATCTCTATCAGCTCTTGCTGTTTCACTTTCAGAATAAGGAGCCGAAGAAATTCTTTGGACTCATTGAGGACAATCTAAAGAAGGTTCATCCTCTTTTTCAGACTGTCTTTAAAACCTTTCTAAAGAACAAAGAGAAAATCGTCAACGCTCTTCAGTTACCCTATTCAAACGCAAAATTAGAAGCAACCAATAATCTCATCAAACTTATCAAGCGCAATGCCTTTGGTTTTCGGAACTTTGAAAACTTCAAAAAACGGATTTTTATCGCTCTGAACATCAAAAAAGAAAGGACGAAATTTGTCCTTTCTCGAGCTTAGCTTTTCTTCAACCCACTACAGTTGACAAAGAGCCAAAATTAAAAAGCTAGAGTTTCGCTATTGGAAATCTCTAGCTTTTTTGTAGTTGAGAACTATTTTGTCCCAGACTCTTGACGAATGGACTTCCTGCATAACATCTCTTGCTAGAACATTCGTTACGCAGGAAATCTATCTTTTAAAGACGCCTTATCTTAAAGCTTTAAAACACTTGTTACTCAACTTATGATATTTCCAATATTTCAACCAAAACTTTTTTAATCCATTTTCCAACTAAGATTCTTCTTCTTTTCTTTTGCCAACATATAGGCTTAGTAGAATACCGCTTCCTAGAAGAATTGATAGATGGTCTGTTGCTGTACCTGTTTTAGGTAGTTCTCCATTTAGATGCTCATTAACTGCAATAGAGATTTCTGAAGGATTTACTGGTTGTGTTGTATTTACTAGTATTGGTGCGCCGGGGATTGTGCCCGATTCGCCTCCTGGGTTTAGTACTACTGGATTTCTGTCCGGTGTACCTTCTGGTGTTGGTACTCCTGGGTTTGGTGTCGCTGAACCTCCTGGCGTTGGTGCGCCTGGGTTTGGTGTCGTTGAACCTCCTGGCGTTGGTGCGACTGG
>NZ_CAUQCP010000030.1:0-29547 GCF_963516575.1 uncultured Streptococcus sp. | reverse complement strand
GATAAAAACGATCAAAAATTTTCTTCTTATCTTCTGCTGAAATACCGACTCCATTGTCGGAAACTAACAAGTAAAGATTACGATCAGTCGCTGAAATCATAAAATCAATTTCACCATCCTCCTCAGTATATTTGATAGCATTATCAAATAGGATGGTCATCAGTTGTTTTAGTAAAAGTTGATCTGTGATAATCGTTCGATGGATACGATTTTCAAAACGGAAGACACGGTCATTTTCAGAAGCAATCATCTCATAGTTTGTGAAAGTCGTATTAAAAAAGCTAGTTGGAACTTCTCCAAGTTCAGGCTTAATCCCATCATCTCTACGAGCTAAATTCAACAAGTTCGTCGTCAAAAACCGCATATTTCGGACTTCTTCCAAACTCGATGCAATGCTTTCACTCACATCCATAATGGTAGCTTCTGGCTTACGGAAAAGGGTCTCTAAACGATTTTGCAAAACTGCAAGTGGAGTTCGTAACTCATGACTGGCATTTTCCACAAAGGACTGTTGCTTCTGCATGCTCTCAAGCAGGGGCCGAACACTGACTCGAGCTAGATAGAGACTGGCAAGTAAAGACAAAATCCAGAAACTAGCCATCACAACGACAATCAATTTCTCATGCTTTTGACTGGCCTGCTCCAACTGACTGGTATTAATCAAGACAGCAGCATACTTGATATTGGTTGAAACCGAACTGATATTGGTTTCCATCAAGATCATGCGATAGATTTCTTCTTGTCCATAGCTATTAAAAACCTGAATCTGGTAGATATGGCCTAGTTCTTTCTTTTCTAACTTAATCTTATCCAAGCCCAAAAATCGATTTCCAGAAAGGAGCTGTGTAAAATTCTTATCAAAAAGAATGACTTCTGTGTTGGAACTGACATTGGGTTTCACCTCAGTCTTACTAGTATCTGTAGCAGCATTCTCTAAATCTTTAATCTCTTCTGTTGCCCTATTTACAGCAAGCTGAATAACTGCCTGAGGATTTTCACTCAGTCCATGAAGCTTATCATCCACCGAAGTATAGAGACTCGAGTGCATGACCTGTAAAATAATCAAGGTCATGGTGGAGAAAATCAGAGTGAAGACACCAAAGTTGCGAATAAAATAACTAAAGTCATCCGCATACCATGTTTTTTTTAGTTTACTGAACATCTTTTAAAATATACCCAACACTGCGCAAGGTTTGCAAATTCTCTGCAAAAGTGGTTCCTTTTAATTTCTTACGGACTTTTGAAACATAGACTTCGACAACTGAAATCGTTGTGTCACTATCAAATCCCCATAGACGATCAAAAATCTGAGTCTTGGGCAAAATAACATTTTGATTTTGAAGGAAATAAACTAATAAATCAAACTCTTTCCCCAGCAATTCGACAGGAGTATCTTCAACCTTAACGGTATTTGTTGACAAATTAACTACAATATTTCCATAAGTCAAGGTATTTTCATTAAACTTACCTGAACGTTTGAGAAGGGCTTGAATCCGCATTTTGAGTTCTTCTAGGTAGAAAGGTTTGGTCAGATAATCATCTGCTCCTAGTTCAAAACCATGTCCCTTGTCATCCAAACTTTCCTTGGCAGTCATGATCAAAACTGGTGTCGTAATCCCCTTTTCACGCAATTCTTTCAAGACTTGGAAGCCATTTTTTTCAGGTAACATTAAATCGAGCAAAATCAAGTCATAGACGCCACTTTCAGCTTCGTAGAGACCTTCTTCCCCATCAAATACCTGCATGACATCCGCAAAATCGTCTAAAAAGTCAAATACTGAATTTGACAGGCCTAGGTCATCCTCAACCAATAAGATTTTTATCATGAGAAACTCCTCCTTATTAAAACCATTATACCAAATTTGCCTTAAAAAAAACTCAACTCTCTGCATTTTACATGAGATAGCTGAGTTTTCTTTTATTTAGTCTTAATTATTTGGTTCCATATTGAAGAACAACTGCTTCCACTGCAGCTTTTTCACGGTTAATCAAGTCAACACGCGCTGCAATCTCCTTGATTCCCATACCGATGTTACGGCTGAGAGCAAGGTCAGAAAGTTGTGGTTCAAAGAATTCCTTGTATTCTACCAAGCGTTGCTGAGTTTTAAATACATGAGCAGGAAGGATAACAAAACTATCAAAGCTCATATCTCCTCCAAGGGCTGCCTTAATCCAAGCCCAGTTTTCACGCGCCCAAGACCAAGCCGTTTCCTGAGTTGCTTGATGAGATAGGAAATGATTATACCAAGCTGACAAGTCTTGTGGTTTGACCACAAATTTGTCCTTCCAAGAAGCAATCAAGGTTTGGATATTGTCAGCATCTGTACTATAAGCAAGAGCTCCTGCCAACTGGCGTTTAAAGACTGCATCTGTTGCATGAGTGTAGAGGTCAAGATAAGTTGCTACCAAATCCTTGGTCTCATGATGTTTCATCTCATTGATGAGAACTTGTGAGCGGATGGCTGCTGGAAGGCCTGCAAGCTGATCCTTGTGAGCTTCGAAGATTTGGCTAGCGACTTGACTAGCTTCTGAATCATTTGAGCGAATCATCATCGAAACAGCCAACTGACGAACCAATTCATCCTCATCTGATTCTCCATCTTTAGCTTCAAAACCAAGACGATCATAGTTATGACGAGCCAATTTAGCAACCAGACTGTTAAAGGCTTTCTCAGCTTCTGTTCCTTCATCGATAAAGCGTTCAAGGGCAGAAATTACTTGAGAAACAGCTGAAACGACAAGGTAAGATTCTTCCTTAGCAAGTTTATCAAGGACTGGGAGCAAGTCAGCATAAGAAATGTGCCCTGCTTCAGCAAGCAAACGACGTTCTTGGACGATTTGCAATTTGCTTGTGTTATCAAGCTCAACTAGGTCAGCAAGAACTGCATCTAACAAGTCTCCTTGATAGTCTGTAATGTAGTGGGCTGTATTTTCAGTATTGAAACGAAGGGCTCCTTCATTTTCAGCAAGAAGGGCTGCGTAGCCTTGAATTTCGATGCTTTCAGTTTCAAGTGTATCAGGCAAGCCTTTCCAGTTACTATTGAGTGGCACAACCCAGAGACGGTTCTTGTCTTCGTGCTCACCAATGAAGAATTGTTTTTGTGAAATCTTCAAGACATCATTTTCAACTTTGACAGTGAGAACTGGATAACCAGGTTGTTCCAACCAAGAATCCATGAAGGCTGCGACATCACGTCCTGATGCTTGACCAAGAGCATCCCAAAGGTCACGACCAATGGTATTGCTGTACTGATGTTTTTCAAAGTAGGCATGCAAGCCTTTGGCAAAATCGGCATCACCTAGCCAACGACGAAGCATGTGCATGAGGCGACTTCCTTTGGCATAAACGATAGCTCCGTCAAAGAGCGTATTGATTTCATCTGGATGTTTCACTTCCACGTGAACGGACTGAACGCCATCAGTAGCGTCACGTTTCAAGGCAGACGGAACACCACCTGTTTGGAAATCTTCAAAGATATTCCAGCTTGGTTCAATAGCATCCACACAGACGTATTCCATCATGTTGGCGAAACTTTCATTGAGCCAAAGATCATCCCACCATTTCATCGTTACGAGGTTACCAAACCATTGGTGAGCCAACTCATGTGCAACTACAAGGGCAACTTGTTGACGACTGGCAAATGTAGAGTTCTCATCGACAACCAAGTAAACTTCACGGTAGGTCACAAGACCCCAGTTTTCCATAGCACCTGATGAAAAGTCAGGAAGAGCGATATGGAGAGATTGAGGGATTGGGTACTTGACTCCGTAGTAATCTTCGTAAAACTCGATTGAACGAACGGCGATGTCCAGTGAGAAATCAAGGTTAGATAGTGGGTGGGCTTTGGTTGAGTAGACACCTACGAGGGTACCGTTTTTAGTTTTAGCCGTTACTCCTTGTAAATCACCAGCAACAAAGGCCAACAAGTAAGAAGACATGCGAGGTGTTGTCTCAAACTTCCAGATACCTGTTTCCTTACGGTTTTCAACATCGATTTCTGGCATGTTAGACAAGGCCAATTCACCTTCTGCTTGGTCAAAACGTAGAGAGAGGTCAAAAGTTGCTTTGGCTTCTGGCTCATCCACACATGGGAAGGCTTCGCGCGCAAAATGGCTTTCAAACTGTGTTGACAAGACTTCCTTCTTGACTCCATCAACTGTGTAGTAAGATGGGTAAATCCCTGTCATATTGTCTGTGATTTTTCCTGAGAAAGCGATAACCACTTCAACTGAACCTGCTTCTGCAAGTTCGATATGAAGGGCTTCATTGTCATGGTCAACTGTGAATGGACGAGCTTCCCCTGCAACTTCTACAGAAGCGATTTCCAGGTCTTTTTGGTGGAGGGAAATACGGTCACTCTGTGCTTGACCAGTGATGGTCACCTTACCAGAAAACGTCTTGGTCTCACGACTCAAGTCTAAAAATAAATCATAATGTTCAGGAACAAATTGCTTAATAAAATGTTCAACTGCTTGCATAGTTTTCTCCTATTCTAAGTTTAAGAGCTAGAGCTCTTCTTCAAACAAACTTATTATAACATGTTTTGCCTAAGAAAAAAGGATTGGACAGCGATTTCCAAAACTTTCTTCCTTCTAACAGTCTACAGTGGGTAAACCTTGCGAAATTCTTCTAAAACAACCTTGCTTTCAGGTGTAAAAGTCAGTCCTGCTTCTCTCAGCCACTCGGCGAAACAATCCTCATGAACCTGACGCCAATAGGCTAGGGATTTGTCACCTTCCCCTTCCTTAAAGGCATGTTGAGCAGAAACTTGATTGAAGGGCTGGACAAAAACCTTTGTAATTTCGACAATACAGACAGCCTGATTTTGACTATCTAAAATGACATCAAAAGTTCCTTCTTGAGGAAGAGACTCGGCTTCTAGTGCATAGAGGTCGTAGGCTGATGCTGTTGCAGTCTTTTCTCCTTTTAAAACCAAATCTGCCAAGAAATCGGCATCTACTCCAAAAGCCCAAGCATCGATTTCATCTCCTATAAAGGAGTTAATTTTCTTGTATGCATTCCACATTTCCTGCGGTGTCATAGGTGCTCCTTTGTAATTTCTTACTTTCTTCTTTTATGTGTTTGAGATGGTCTGGATGGTCAATCTCTAAATTAAAAATATCTGGAATAGAACTGTAGTGAATAACGCATTCGATACCCATCTGATTCATTTTTTGTAAGAAAGAAACATTCAGATATCCTGCCACAGCAAAGTCAATCTTTTTCGTCCTTGCTTTATCCTGCATATCTCTTAGCATATCTAACATTATTGGACTTTCCATATCATGCCATTGACTGTTTCTCACAGTGGCAAAAATAAAAGAAGTCAAATCATTCATTCCAACTACAATCTTTGAAATGCCCGTTTCCAGTATCCTATCCAAGTCAAAATATGCTGACGGTAATTCAATCATCGTGCCAATTTTTCCAGCGAAACCATGCTGACGTAATACTCTAATAGCTTGTTTTAATTGGTCGGCATCATTGACAAAAGGAAAGATAACAGACAGATTGGGATTATTTTGATAAACCTCTGTAACGACATTTGCCTCAGCCTGAAATTCATCCAGACACGCCAGTAAACGCCTAGTTCCTCTATATCCAAACAAAGGATGACGTTCGTCAAAAAACTCTTTAGTCCCCACTAAACAATTGGCTTCTGTATTCGTTAATTCAGAAAAACGATACCAAACTTCTTCATCTGAGTACAGGGAGCAGATAGTCTCTAGATAATCTTTTACAAATTGCTGACAACTTGGGAACAGGATGTTTTGGTTAACCTCTCTCAACAAATATTCCCCACGAATCATGCCAACATGATGAAATAGTTGTGGGTAAACTTTTTCATCAAGTTTTTCGCCACTAAGGGCAAGTTGGTTTCTCATCATTCACCTTCCAATTCATGTAAGAGGTCTTGTCCAGTTCTGGAAATCCTAATAATTCAGACTTAACCTTCAAGACTAATGGCGATGCATTTTCTTCTGTGATTTCTTGAATATCCATCCAAATATATCCAAGTGAATCATTCGCACCATCAGATACAGCTTCCGAAATCGTAACTTGAGGTGCACTCTCATTCATTTCAACATCATACAAGGCCATGACATGGTGAACCATAAAATTTTTTAACTCTTCCCTGACGAAAACATCGTAGATTCGAGGATTAGAGTAGCTTCTAACAGTTAATCCCGTCTCTTCCATAACTTCTCTAGTCAGCGTTTCCGTCAGTCCTTCACCTACTTCCTGGCTACCACCAGGTAGATCATAACGGTGTTGATAAGGACCTCTTGTTTTTTCAATACAGAGTAACTTCCCATTTTCAAAGAAAACACCATAGACGCCTAAGTGGTTTTTGATTTCCATCCAACTCCTCCTACTTCAAAGACCAGCCACCATCTACTGTAAGGATTTGTCCTTGCATGACACTTGCCTTTCCACTGGCTAAAAAGAGACTGACTTCTGCCACTTCCTCTGGCTCAATCCAGCGCTTGATTGGTGTTTCACTCGCCACCCAGTCAGCCAAGCCACCTGGCTCAAAGTCGGCAGCAGTCATAGCTGTCTTAACTGCTCCTGGAGCGATACCAAAGACCTGAATCCCAGCTTCAGCATAGTCTAGAGCCAACTGCTTGGTAAATCCAGCCAAAGCATGCTTAGATGAAGTATAGGCGTGACCACCTCCACCTGCTAGGCTAGAAGCGATAGAGCACATATTAATGATGATCCCCTTTTTATTTTCCAACATTTGCGTCAAATAATAGCGAGTCAACTCAACAGGAGTCATATAGTTGATTTCAAAAATTTCTTGAATTTCCTGCGCTGTCTGTTCCAAAAGTGGTTTGTAATCATCCAAAACTCCAGCAGTATTGCACAAAACTTCCACCTGAGGACACCAATCAAAAATAGGCTCCAAGTTCAAGGTCAAATCTCTCTGTAAAAAGTGGAAATCACCCTGTAATAGTGGATTTTCGCCTTGGTCCACTCCATAAACTTGAAAGTCCTTCTCTAAAAAAAGTCGAGCTTGAGCTAGGCCGATCCCTGAACTCACTCCCGTAATCAATACACGTCTAATCATGCACTTCTACCCAATCCGTCGCCAAAACATCACAAGGTGTCGGACTCCACATGGAAAAACCTTCTCCTTCGCCAGACACGTTGATTAAGAAGTAAGGCGTCACTTCAAGTGCAACCCCGTTTTGTTCAATGGTATCAAAAAGCTGCACATAGTTTTCAGCACCTCCCCAACCAGTACGTACATATTTTTTCTTAGCCTTTAACCCAGGCAGGATTTCTTCAAATGTCATGTCTTTCTCCTTTAAAATCAATAATTCTTCCCTTCATTATAACAAAAAAACCGCTTTGCAACGGCTTTTTGACTGTGATTTATTCAACTCTGCTTCTACTTACGGCAAATTATTCCCTGCAGCAAGATAAATTTCATACCATTCTTTTCTTGTTAAGCTAAAGTTTGCCGCTTGGCTAACTTCTCTCAAGTGCTTAGGATTTGTTGTACCTACGACTGCCTGCATTTTTGCTGGATAACGCAATATCCAAGAAATGGCAATAGTTGAAGAGGTTACTCCATATTTAATAGCTAAACGATCAAGTACTTGATTCAAAGCTTGAAATTTCTCATTTCCAACAAAATTCCCTTTAAAATACCCGAATTGTAAGACAGACCATGCTTGAATGACCACATCGTGTAATTGGCAATATTCAAAAATGCTGCCATCTCGCATAGCTGCTTGACTAGCTTCCATATTAACATGAAAACCTGATTCGAATCCTGGAGTAAAAGCCGCACTCAATTGTAGCTGATTAACAGCTAACGGCTGCTTGACATCTTTTTTAAGTAACTCCATCATCATGGGATTTTGATTAGAAACTCCAAAATTTCGAACCTTACCTTGTTTATAAAGGAGATCAAAGGCTTCTGCTACTTGGTCAGATTCCATCAAAGCATCTGGTCGATGAAGAAGCAAGCTATCTAGATGATCAATCTTCAATCTTTGCAAAATTCCGTCAACTGATTTTATAATATAGTCCTTAGAAAAATCAAAATAGGTAAATTCTTCAATGCGAATGCCACATTTGGACTGAATCCACATCTTTTCTCTTAAATCTGGACGATTTTTTAGGACAAAACCTAACAGTTCTTCACAACGACCACGACCATATATATCAGCCAAGTCAAAAGCATTGATTCCAACAGAAAGTGCTGTTTCTACAAGCTCTTCAACTTCTTTTACAGACTTATCTTCTATTCTCATCATTCCGAGAACAATTTCTGATAATTCTTTGTCATCTTGACCAAGAATTATGTATCTCATCAAATTTTTCTCCTTTAATTTCTAACATTCTTCCCTTCATTATAACAAAAAACCGCTTTGCAACGGCTTTTTGACTATATTTCACTCCATTTTATCTTCTTAAACCCACGGAACAGGAGAAAGATACCAATAAAGAGAACAGCTAAAGGAATAACTTTTGTAAGGAAAACATTTGAAATGCCCATCCACTCATAGTAACGGAGCAGAGAACCTACAATAAGGTGGGCAATAATCATACTGACAAAGGGACGAAAGACCGCTTCTTTCCAATTCCAAATACTGATGACTAGAGAAAGCGTAAAGACAAGGAAACTATCCCAGGGAGCAGGAAGATAAAATGCTCCTTCTTGTACAAAACTTCCTATTCCTACATATCCCAGAACAACTAGCAGAACAAGAATCCCAACGACAATATAGGTGCCAATTTTCATTTTAGGAGAATCTTGGACTAGCCCCCAACGTAAGATTGTGGCCACAAGAGCAAATCCAATCAGAAAAAGAAGCAGTTGCCCTAAAAATGTGAGCAAATTGACTGTTAAGAGAGGACCTTTAGAAAAATCACCCAGTAGATGATAGTAACGTAATATCGCTAGGACAAAAATTGGCGTCAAAAGGGACTCCTTGATAGAACTGCGTGGTGCTTCCTTGAGCATCTCTTTCATTATTTTTTTAGGATTCTTACCTAGATAATCCTCTGCACTCATGCCATCACGTTCTGCTTCTGAGAAATCTAACATCATCAAATAAATCTGCTCTCTGAGATAGTCCTCATCATAGAGAAATCCAGCAAGATTAAAACTATCCCACAGTTCTTCAAAATACTGCTGATTCTCCTCAGAAAACTCATGCAACAAAGCGCTTGTTTCTTCATAATACTTCATTTTCTTCATGGTTTACCCTCCATTCTTAATTCCTTCTACTTTTTGACTCAAATCGTCCCATTGTTGCCAAAAGACCGAGACACGCTCTTCTCCTTCTTTCGTTAATGAAAAATACTTTCGATCTGGACCATCTGGCGACGGGCGCATATCGCCTCTTATCCATTGATTTTTTTCTAACTTTTGCAACAAAGGATAAATAGTTCCTGGAACGATAGTGTCAAACCCAGCCTCTCGCAAAGTCTGAACCAACTCATAACCATACCGCTCTTTTTGACCAATCATATCCAAGACACAACCTTCAAGAACACCTTTTAATAGTTGAGTTTCTTTCATCACTTCTCCCTTCTAATCTATTTTGTAATACATACTAGCAACTTCATCTATAATATACCACTTTCACACTAGTTTGTAAAGCATAATAGTTAATACTCTTCTAAAATCTCTTCAAACCACGTCAGCTTCGCCTTATCGTAGATATGGTTACTGACTTCGTCAGTTCTATCCACAACCTCAAAACAGTGTTTTGAGCTGACTTCGTCAGTCTTATCTACTACCTCAAAACGGTGTTTTGAACAACCTGCTACTATAGTATATTGAAACTAGAATAGTACGCCATGGCTATTAAAACATTTCTAGGAATTAATTTGATTTTCCTAATCGATTTGTTCATATCTTATTTCAATCTACTATAGTTTCCTAGTTTGCTCTTTGATTTTCATTGAGTGTAAATAAAAAACAGAACTAGCATGAACTAGTCCTGTCTATTTTTACCCAATCACACTTCCGTTTGCTACAGCTGGATCAACTGTGAGAAGGGTTAATTTTCCATCATGTTCAGCTGATAGGATCATACCTTGGCTGACATATTTCTTCATCATCTTACGAGGTTTGAGGTTAGCAACAATTTGGACTTTCTTGCCGACCAATTCTTGTTCGTTTGGATAGTATTTTGCAATTCCTGAGAGGATTTGACGGTCTTGACCATCCCCAGCATCCAAGCGGAATTGAAGCAACTTATCAGAACCTTCTACTTTAGACACTTCTTTAACTTCGGCGACACGGATTTCAACCTTGTCAAAGTCTTCAAACTTGATTTCATCCTTGTTGAGTTTGAGTTCGACTTCGTCTGGATTCCATTCTTTCTCGACTGCTGGTTTATTACCTTCCATTTGTTCCTTGATATAGGCGATTTCTTCTTCCATATCCAGACGCGGGAAGATTGGTGTTCCTTTAGCAACTACTGTTACACCTGCAGGGAAATCAGCCAGGCTCAAGTTTTCAAGGCTAGAAACTTCTGCTAAACCAAGTTGAGTCAAAACTGCACGACTGGTTTCCATCATAAACGGCTCAATTAAGTGAGCTACGACACGAAGGCTAGCTGCCAAGTGGCTCATAACACTTGCCAATTGGTCACGAAGTGCTTCATCCTTAGCCAAGACCCATGGAGCTGTCTCGTCTATGTATTTGTTAGTACGAGAGATAAGAGTCCAGACTGCTTCAAGGGCACGTGGGTAGTCAACTGCTTCCATGTGTGTATGGTAGTCAGCAATTGATTCAGCAGCTACTTGAGCAAGAGCATTGTCAAACTCTGTTACACCCTCTACATAGGCTGGAATTTGTCCATCAAAATACTTGTTAATCATGGAAACCGTACGGTTGAGGAGGTTGCCAAGGTCATTAGCCAATTCATAGTTGATACGGCCGACATAGTCTTCAGGAGTGAAGGTTCCGTCTGAACCAACTGGAAGGCTACGCATGAGGTAGTAACGAAGTGGATCTAGTCCATAACGCTCTACCAACATTTCAGGGTAAACTACATTCCCTTTAGACTTAGACATTTTACCATCTTTCATGACGAACCAACCGTGGGCAATCAAACGATCTGGCAATTTGATATCTAACATCATAAGAAGGATTGGCCAGTAGATTGAGTGGAAACGAAGGATGTCTTTTCCTACCATGTGGAAGACTGTTCCATTCCAGAACTTGTCAAAGTTACCATGTTCGTCTTGACCGTAGCCAAGAGCTGTCGCATAGTTAAGAAGGGCATCAATCCAAACATAGACAACGTGTTTAGGATTTGATGGTACTGGCACACCCCATGTAAAGGTTGTACGAGAAACAGCCAAATCCTCTAAACCTGGCTCAATGAAGTTACGCAACATTTCATTCAGACGACCATCTGGAGTGATAAAGTCAGGATGAGCTTTGAAAAAGTCTACCAAACGATCTTGGTATTTGCTGAGGCGAAGGAAGTATGATTCTTCAGATACCCATTCAACCTCGTGACCTGATGGAGCAATACCTCCAGTCACATTTCCAGCTTCGTCACGGAAAACTTCCGCAAGCTGGCTTTCTGTAAAGAATTCCTCATCTGATACTGAGTACCAACCAGAGTATTCACCCAAATAGATATCATCTTGAGCAAGCAAGCGTTCAAAGACCTGTGCGACAACTTTTTCATGGTAGTCATCAGTTGTACGGATAAATTTATCGTATGAGATATCTAGTAATTGCCAGAGTTCTTTAACTCCAACTGCCATTCCATCAACATAGGATTGAGGTGTGATACCAGCTTCTTCTGCTTTTTGTTGAATCTTTTGACCATGCTCATCAAGACCTGTCAGATAAAAGACATCGTAGCCCATCAGGCGTTTGTAACGTGCTAAGACATCACAGGCGATAGTTGTGTAGGCAGAACCGATATGAAGTTTACCAGATGGATAGTAAATCGGCGTTGTAATATAAAAATTCTTTTCAGACATAATTTTTCCTTTCCAGGCAAATGAAACCTGTTTTTCTAACACTTCATTATATCACATTTTTAAGGATTTTAGATAGGGAAATCCATACAAAAACAAGATAGACAAGTGTCCATCTTGTTTATTCTATTCATAACGAAGAGCTTCAATTGGATCAAGTTTCGATGCCTTGTTGGCTGGCAAGACTCCAAAAATCATACCAACACTAGCCGAAACCGCAAGACTAAATAGGGCAACTGGAATTGATACTCCCACTTCTATACCCGCAATCAAACCTTGTAAAAGTATACCAGCTATAGCGGTTAAGCCTGTCGCAATTGTCAAACCAATGACTCCACCAAGCAAGGTCAAAATCATAGATTCAATCAAAAACTGGATTAAAATATTGGCACGTGTTGCACCCAAAGCCTTACGAAGACCAATCTCACGAGTACGTTCCGTCACCGAAACCAGCATGATGTTCATAACACCAGTCCCTCCAACAAAGAGAGAAATTCCTGCGATGGCACTAATAATCGTCGTCATAAAACTAAACAATTGTTGAACTTCTGCAAATGCAGCTGACTCATCTGCCACTTGATATTCTCCCTGTTGCAAGCCAGCAAGCTCTGTCATTTTTCGTGCTAATTCTGGCCCCAGAGTTTGAGTCAAACTTGTGTCATTCACTCGAAAGACAATATTAGCTATTTCATCTACATTAAAATTCGCAGCAAGAGAGATATTTGTGGTAATGGGTAAGCCGCCAAGACCATACATTTTTGAATTTTTAGATTCTTGGCTAGTATAAACACCAATGACTCGATAACTAAAACCATTGACTTCTACAACCTTGTTAATAGCCTCTTGAGGAGATCCAAATAGACTAATGGATAATTCTTCATCAAGCAAAATGACACTTGCAAATTCTTTGAAATCTTGTTCTCTCAGACTACGACCTGCAAGAATTTCATTGTTAACAGCCTCCATATAAGTTCTGTTACCACCTGTCAAATTAGCATTTTCAACCTTTTTATCTTTATAGGTCAAGATGGCGTTCGTTGAGTTGGTTACATAGTAATTATCCACTCCCTTCAGTTTGGCTGCCTCCTTGACCCAAGATTCTTGCGGTTTTGGTGGTTCAACATGAACTTCCTCTTCTTTTCCAGAAACCGTAAAAGCTGATTGTTTCTGAGTAAAAGATCCATCTTTACTTTTTTTAGAAGAGAAAAAGACACTGATATTTTTTTGAGATCTGGTCATATTTTTATTGAGCTGTCGAGACATAGAATCACCCAGAGCCATAATCACAACAACCGATGAAACACCGATAATAATCCCAATCATGGTAAGCAAAGAACGCATCTTGTGAGCCATAATAGATGAAAAGGCAAATTTCAGATTCTGCATCTTAGTTTTCCTCCTTTTCTAACCGAGCACTATCAGATGAAATAACTCCATCGCGAATGACAATCTGACGTTTGGCATAAGCAGCAATTTCAGGCTCATGCGTTACCATAATAATAGTTTTTCCTTCTTTATTCAAGTCAACTAATAATTGCATGATTTGATTCCCTGTTTTAGTATCCAAGGCTCCTGTCGGTTCGTCTGCTAAGATAATAGAAGGATTGTTTACCAAGGCACGCGCAATAGCCACACGTTGCTTTTGACCACCAGATAATTCCGAAGGTAAATGATGACTACGTTCTGTCAATTCAACCTTATCTAGATATTCCTCAGCTAACTTGCGCCGTTTTGAAGCCGAAACTCCTGCATAAATCAAGGGCAATTCTACATTTTGTAGAGCATTGAGTTTGGATAGAAGAAAGAACTGCTGAAAGACAAATCCGATTTGTTGGTTGCGGACCTTGGCTAGTTGTTTTTCACCTAGTCCAGCTACTTCTTGGCCTTCAAGATAATATTCGCCACTGCTTGGTGTATCCAACATGCCAATCGTATTCATGAGAGTAGACTTACCAGAACCAGATGGTCCCATGATGGCAACAAATTCACCCTCATTCACTTCTAGGTTGATATTTTTGAGAACCTGCAGTTCTTGGTCACCGTTACGGTAACTTCTGCAGATATTTTTTAGACTAATTAGTTGCTTCATCAGCCTTCACCTCTTTTCCTTCCTCTAGAGAAGACGTTGGGTTACTGATGACCTTGACTCCATTTGTCAGACCTGAAGTGATTTCTTGGTTGTCTGCATCAGCATTACCCAAACCAACTTCCACTTTCTTGGCCTTTTTCTGCTCGTCAAGCACCCAGACATAGTTCTTATCATTTTCAGTCACAACACTTGTTAGAGGAACCAAAATGGCTTTACTCTTATTCTTCACCTCAACGCTTACTGAAAATCCTTGTTTCAAATCACCAATTTCACTTGTAACATCGATGGTATATGGATATTTAGAGCCAGAATTACCAGCAGCTGCGGCAGCTGTATTTGCTGCTTCGCCATTGTTTTTAGGGTAATCAGAGATATAGCTAATCTTACCAGTCCATCTCTTATCTTGGTAAACTTTAGAAGTAAAGGTTACTTCTTGGCCAACAGATAGGTTGGCAAGGTTATATTCAGATAATTCACCCTTAACTTGCAAGTTTTCATTGCTTACAATATGAACCATCACCTGGCTAGCGCCAGTTGGAGATTTTGAAACATTGCGGTTGACTTCGACTACAGTTCCCTCTAGGGTACTGAGAACAGTCGTTGCATCCAACTGACTTTGAGCCTTGCTTAATTGCGCTGCTGCATCTGCACGGGCATCACGAGCATCACCCAGTTGTGCATCAATAGATGAAACGGAATTTCCTGAGACTGGAGCTGGAGCTTGCGCTGCAGCACCTTCTCCTCCTGCTGGCGCTGGTAACTGTGGAGTCGGAGCTGAAGCGGCTTCATTTCGTGCTTGATTGAGTTCGTTGATATGACGATCTGCCTTAGCTACTGCTCGACTCGCTGAATCATAGGCCGCCTGTGCTTCTGAACTACTGTACTTAACTAAAGCCTGCCCTTCGCTGACCTTATCCCCCACAGAAACAAGGATTTCATCTAAATCTCCCTTACTAGCATCAAAATAAACATATTGTTCATTTTTTGCTGTTACTGTCCCTGACAATAAGACAGAAGATGCCACGCTTCCTTCTTTAGCAACAACAAGATGAGTAGCTTCATCTTTTACAGCGGTCTGAGATGGTTGTCTAAAGAGCAAAATCCCCCCAGCACCCAATACAACTACACTTGCAGCACCAACTGCTGCATACAATTGCCACTTTTTAGCTTTACCATTCTTTTTCATAATGAAACTCCTTTTTGATTTAAAGTTCTTAACAATATTATACCAAAATTCCCCAATATAAACAATAACAGTTGAGAACGAAATAATGACATTTCAGGATTTAATTATTGTTCGGAATTTTCATCCAATCATTGTACTAGTTATATAATACACTTTATTTTTCCTTTTTGCAAGCCTTTTCTTTCATTTTTTTGAACGTAGCAGATTTTTGCAATCAAATCAAAAAAAAGATAGAATATGACTATCAAAAAATGACACTCTACTATTTAAAAGAGTACAAAGGAGTTTTCAATGAGAGAATATGATATCATTGCTATTGGTGGAGGTAGCGGAGGAATTGCTACCATGAACCGTGCTGGTGAACACGGAGCCAAAGCGGCCGTTATTGAGGAAAAGAAATTAGGTGGAACCTGCGTCAACGTCGGATGTGTTCCTAAAAAAATCATGTGGTACGGAGCGCAAATCGCTGAGACTTTCCATCAATTTGGAGAAGACTACGGCTTTAATACTACTGATCTTAACTTTGACTTTGCAACCCTACGTCGCAATCGTGAAGCCTACATTGATCGCGCTCGTTCTTCTTATGATGGCAGTTTTAAACGCAACGGCGTAGACCTGATTGAAGGCCATGCTGAATTTGTAGATTCTCATACTGTTAGCGTAAATGGTGAGCTGATTCGTGCTAAACATATCGTGATTGCTACTGGTGCCCATCCAAGTATTCCAAATATTCCTGGTGCTGAACTAGGTGGTTCTTCTGATGATGTATTTGCCTGGGAAGAACTTCCAGAGTCAGTTGCAATTCTAGGTGCTGGTTATATCGCCGTTGAATTGGCTGGCGTACTCCACACCTTTGGTGTCAAGACAGACCTCTTTGTTCGCCGCGATCGCCCTTTACGTGGTTTTGATTCTTACATCGTTGAAGGTTTGGTTAAGGAAATGGAAAGAACAAACTTGCCACTTCATACTCACAAAGTCCCTGTCAAGTTAGAAAAAACAGCTGAAGGCATTACCATTCATTTCGAGGATGGTACTAATCACACAGCTAGCCAAGTTATCTGGGCTACTGGTCGCCGTCCAAACGTTAAGGGCTTGCAACTTGAAAAAGCTGGAGTAACTCTGAACGAACGTGGCTTTATCCAAGTGGATGAATACCAAAATACTGTTGTTGAAGGAATCTACGCTCTAGGTGATGTAACAGGCGAAAAAGAACTAACTCCAGTTGCTATCAAGGCTGGACGTACTTTGTCTGAACGTCTCTTTAACGGCAAAACAACTGCTAAAATGGATTACTCAACTATTCCAACTGTTGTCTTTTCACACCCTGCTATCGGAACGGTTGGATTGACAGAAGAGCAAGCTATTAAAGAATACGGTCAAGACCAAATCAAGGTTTACAAATCAAGCTTTACTTCTATGTACTCTGCTTGCACTTACAACCGTCAAGAAACACGTTTCAAATTGATCACAGCTGGTTCGGAAGAAAAAGTTGTCGGACTTCATGGAATTGGATACGGTGTTGATGAAATGATTCAAGGATTTGCTGTTGCTATCAAAATGGGAGCAACCAAGGCAGACTTTGATGCAACTGTGGCGATTCACCCAACTGCATCCGAAGAATTTGTAACCATGCGTTAATCGAAACAAAAGAAGCTGATACAAATGTGTCGGCTTCTTTTTTGATGATTTACGAATCGATGCAAACAACTTACCCAGTCAGCAAAATCGGCCGTTACAGTTTTTTGTTACCTTTGTTACAGAAATAGGTTGACAATGACATTAAATTAAGTATAATAGTTACTATACATAAGAAAAGAGGTTAACTATTTTGAAAAAAGCTCACGTTTATGCTATCCCTGCTATTGGAGCTACTCTCATTGCTGTTTTAGCACAAATCAGTCTTCCAATTGGACCTGTTCCCTTCACTCTGCAGAACTTTGCAATTGGCTTGATTGCTACTGTCTTTAGGCCGAGAGAGGCTGTACTTTCTGTTGGACTCTATCTTCTTCTAGGTGCCATCGGTCTTCCTGTCTTTGCAGGAGGTGGAGCTGGATTTCATGCTTTGATTGGTCCTACTGCAGGCTATCTTTGGTTTTATCTTGTTTATTCTGGACTTACTTCTTCTCTAACTAACAGCGATAGTGGTTTTGTCAAAATTTTTCTAGCAAATCTCTTGGGGGATACACTTGTCTTTGTTGGTGGGATTATTGGATTGCATTTCCTAGCTGGAATGCCATTTGAAAAAGCTCTTCTTGTGGGGGTATTTCCCTTTATCATCCCAGATCTTGGTAAAATTATTGCCATTAGTATTATTAGCCGTCCACTACTTCAACGCCTTAAAAATCAGGCTTACTTTGCTAACTAAAAAAGGATATAGAGTTGTCATGACTCAGTATCCTTTTCTTTCATTTTGAAAACTTAGTTGCCTTTAAAGGCATCCACCATCGTTTGAAATTCTTCATTTGAGAGAGTAATTCCTTTGCCCATTTTAGTATGATCTGGGCTCCAAGCACGAATATCAAACTTTGCAGGAGCACCATTAAAGCTCACACGGTTGATTTCCTTAGTCCAACCTTTTTCGTTTTCAGAAAGAGTCAACAAGTGCTCTTCGATTTCAAATGTAAATTCTGCCATTTTCTTCTCCTTTTTTAGCTTTCATTAGTTTATTCGTAAAATCTTGTAGATTTTAGGAAAATTTTATATAATATTGATATAAAAGAAGGGAGGCCAATATGAAACATAAATTCCAGCAAGTTCTAGATAAAATACATGACTTTTTAAATGGACATGACCAACCTGACCATACTGAAAGCAACTCCCTTACAGCCACTATTGAAGAGGCTATCCAGAAACAAACCGCTGTTCACCTTATCTTGTCTGAGACAAGCTTTACAGGTGACATCATCAAATACGATCAGCAACGCCAGCAAATTATCGTGAAAAATTTTGCCAAAAATGTGACCCGTATTATCCGCATAAGCGATATTCAACGCCTACGATTTGTCCCTTCAACCGTCCAAACAGCTCAAAAAAATAGATTTTAGAAAGAGTGAGATGTAGTTGCTTCATCCCACTCTTTTTCTTAGCGAATTTGTTCAAAATGTAAATGAACAGCGATATGGTCTCCATAACCACTTCTTTCCAAGTCACGTTGTAAACGATAGGAAATGTAGTGTTCTGCAATGGTAATGTAACCTGCACCCAGTAAACGATGCTCAACCAAAGACTGAATCATGCTGATGGTAGCACGTTCCACCTTGGCTTCTTCCAAATCCAAAACCACTTTCTTAGTGACTTGTGCAAGGTTTTGACGTAAATCATCTGTCAATACATAGACAGTCTGGGCTGCCTTTAAGATAGCTTGGTAAATCTTGTCTGGATTAAATTCAGCAATTTCTCCATCACGTTTGATTACTTGCATAGGTTTCTCCTTTATTCTTTGTTTTCTTTGATTTCTGCCAGTATTTTTTCTTCTTCTGCTGTCAGTTGATAATGTTCAAGCAAATCCGGTCTGCGCTCGTAGGTTTTCTTTAAACTCTCATACAGTCGCCACTGACGAATCTTTTCATGGTGCCCGCTCATCAGTACATCTGGTACGACCATGCCTCGATAATCATAGGGACGTGTGTATTGAGGATATTCGAGAAGGCCTGAAGAAAAACTATCATCTTGGTGGCTAGACTCCTTGCCAATCACTTCTGGAATCAGGCGTACCGTAGCATCAATCATGGTCATAGCCGCCAACTCTCCACCAGTCAAGACATAGTCACCCAGGGAAATCTCATCTGTCACCAAGGTCTTAATGCGCTCGTCATACCCCTCGTAGTGACCACAGATAAAGATCAGTTCCTCTTCTTTGGCCAAATCCTCAGCATAAGCCTGATCAAACTGCTTTCCAGCTGGATCGAGGAGAATAACGCGCGGATTTTTCTTTTCAATAGCATCAAAGGCATCGAAAATGGGTTGGGCTCGGAGCAACATCCCCTGACCGCCTCCGTAGGGCTCATCGTCAACATGGCGGGCCTTTTCAGCATTTTCTCGGAAATTATGATACTGGATGTCCAAGAGCCCTTTTTCTCGAGCCTTTCCAACAATTGAGTGCTCCAGTGGAGAAAACATCTCTGGAAAAAGGGTTAAAATATCAATCTTCATCGTCTAACCCTTCTAATATTTCCACATCGACCCGTTTATTTGGAATATCAACATTGAGAACCACTGGTGGGATATAAGGCAAGAGCAAGTCACGTTTACCTTTTCGTTTGACCACCCAGACATCGTTGGCACCTGGTTGCAGGATTTCCTTGATGGTTCCAACCAAGTTATCACCCTCATAGACTTCCAAACCGATAATCTCGTGATAATAAAATTCACCATCGTCTAGGTCATTCAAATCTTCCTCAGCGACCTTGAGACTGTATCCCTTATACTTTTCGATAGCATTGATATGGTACATGTCTTTGAATTTAATAATGTCAAAGTTCTTCTGTTTACGGTGGCTAGCAATGGTCACTGTTTGAACAAACTGATCTTTTTCATCAAACAAAGCCAGCTCAGCCCCTTTTTTAAACCGTTCTTCTGCAAAATCCGTCACAGACAAGACTCGCATCTCACCCTGCAACCCCTGCGTATTGACGATTTTCCCAACATTAAAGTAGTTCATCTTGTCTCCTATAGTCTCCTTCTTTCCATCCTATTCTGACAATTCTCGAATAATAGTCGCAATTTTTTCGGATTCAGACCACTGTAAATAATGGTGATTCCCCCCTAAAATGAGTTTAGTATTGGAAGTCCAATATTCTGATTCTCTGTACTCTTTTTCTCTATAAGCCTGACAAAAAATAAATACAGGGATATGAGATTCTATAGATACATTCTCAAAATCTTCCTCAGTAATCTCTCCAGATATCTGAAATCCTGTATCTTGATTTTCCAACTCTGAACCTTTTTCTTGCATTATTTCCCAGATTTCTTTATTAATTTCAGGGCTAAATGTTGCTTGAGTTAAGTTCTTAAAATAAAGTTCAGGACCATACTCGTCAATCAGCCTCATCTGCTCTTCCATTTCTGGATAAGGATTTTCTGAAAAATCAGCAAACATGACGTTTTTAGTTGTCGGTTCAATTGCTACTAAAGCCTGACACTTAATTGGTTTCTTGAGTAATTTGCAAGCTAAAATTCCACTCAAACTATGTACACAAAGTATATATTCAGAAATCGCTAATTCTTCAAGTACTTCATATACCGCATCTGCAAGATTATCTAGATTTTTTCCAGCTTGGTCATGAATCGGACTCCTACCTGTGTTCGGAAAATCAATTGTCAAATAACCAATTGTAGGAGGAAGTTTTTCAAGTATAAGTGAAAAATTTTCATAACTTGGTAGCAAACCTGCGCCACTTAAACAAACTAGCACTTTCTTTTGCTTTTGATAAGTAACAGAGAGACTACCAATTTCTGTAGATACTTCAAACCTCTTCATAAAGAAATCCACTCGTTCTATATAATGAATTATTAAAAATCCTTATCCTTTATTTTATCACGTTCCAAGGATTTTCACAAGTTGGATAAATCTCATCTTACAGAGCTACTACCTCTTCAAAGAATTCACCAACTATCTGATTAAACTCTTTAGGATGGTCATTCATCGGTTGGTGTTTGCTATCTGAAATCGTTACTTGACGCGCATTGGGATTTAAGGCCATGATCCCATCGTAAATCATTTTTAGGTGTTTGGGAAAATCGTTTTCGCCTCTTACTAATAGCATAGGAGGATTGCCATGATAACCTTCTATCTCATGGACAGCCAAAAAACCTGTGATTCCAAGGTTCAAAAAAACATCTCTCCCAGTTTCTATAATTGCCGTCTTGACTAATTCTCTTGTGATAGGATTATCTGTACACATTTTTGAGTTCTTATCTGCAATCACCTTCCAAGGAATCGTTTTGTACATAAGGGAACTATATTTTATGCGATTTCTCTCTTTATCTGATAGGTAACGATGCTGTCCCCAACTATCTACCATGACCAAGGCTAGAACTCGATTTGGATGACGATAGGTGTATTCTTGAAGTGGATTCCCTCCCCAAGAATGGCCAACCAATACCACCTTATCCAACTGGAAATAGGACAAAATAGCATCTACATCTTGAACAGCGCCTTCCAGGTCGGGTAGGCCAACTTTCATAGGTGATTCACCCTGTCCTCTAACATTGACAAAATAGAGGTCAAATCCTTCAAAAGCATCATACTGGTGGGCCCACATCTGACTACGGCCACAAGCTCCATGATAAAAAATAATGTGTCCTTTACTTGAGCTTCCAGGGCGATGATAAACAGCCAAGTCACAATCTAAGACTGGTATAATGTGACGTACCAAAGTCTCAGGTTTTCTGTTATAAAAAGCAATAGCTTCAGCTATATCATTTTGCTTCATTATTGCACTTTCTCCTCTTTATCCTAATATCATTCTTTTATCTATTTTATCATGCTATATTAAAATCATCGTTTTCCAAACTTGATTTCATTAAAATTTTTGAATTTTCTGTATCATTTGGATAAAGAAAAAGACTGCTACGCAATCTTTACTTTTTTCTCCTCAGATTCATGCCTAAAATTCCAGCAATAATCAAAGTTGCTCCGATCACATGGTAGCTATAAATTGGTTCGTGGAGGATAAGAGCTCCGGCTAGAATAGTCAAAACTGTTCCAAGATTTCCAAAGACACTGACGGTTGATGCTCCAAGTCGAACAATAGCATATATAGAGAGACTACCAGTAACGATAGAGGCTAGAATTCCCAAATAGAGAATCGAAAGCAAATAAGACACCTGTCCAAGTGGCGCAAAGTAAGCTAATATGTTCCCCTCTAGATAGTGAGAGGTCAGACTCAGTGTATTAAAGGTGACGAAGCCAACAAATATCACAACAGCTGTCATATCCATGGCCCGATAGCGACCTCCTGTGGACTTGCTGAGGATATTGTTTATTGCATTGGCGAGAACAGATCCCAACATCAAGAGAAAGCCAAAACTAGCAGTCTCAGTACCAAAGTTAGCTCCTTTACTAAGGAAAATGAAAACTACTCCTGTTACGGATAAAAATAAAAAGAATTTTTGAAGCAAGCTTGTCTTTTCCTTGAGAAAGGCCGATGCTAAAAGGAGAGTAAAAATCGGGACAAGAGCCTGTAAAATTCCAGCTTCAGAAGACGATATATACTGTAAAGCAAAGGATTGAAAAATAAAAAAGAAAAGCGGATAGAAAAGACTCATAGGAAGAATAGAAAGAATATCTTTTCTACTTAAACTCAGTTTGATAAGTTTGGTTTGATGAAGAACGACCATTACTAAAGCTGCGATTGTATAGCGATGCGCTAAGTTTGTGAGAGGACTGGCATAGCCTAAAGCAATCTTAGTAAATAAAAAAGAAAATCCAATGATGGCTGAAAAGAATAAGGCTGCTAGGTAAGCTTTTGTTTTCTCGTTCATAGATTGTTACTCCCTTTAAAAGTAGCTATTCTCAAGATAGATCAACTAGAATTCTTTGAGACTGTCTTTCCATTGTAGCATAGTAGAATGCTAGATGCTATTTCTAGGATTAGTATTTTATGCCTTCTATCACTCTTTATCTAGTTCATTGACTAAAAAGGATTCAGCAAGTCTGATCTGCTTTTCTCGTTCTTGTCTCACAAGTTCTAACTTATCTGCCTCTTAGAGATTCCTTACTTTGATAATATAAACTGCCAGTTTTATTGTTTTCTATTTACTAGCTAGGCCAATATAGGTGAAATCTTCTTTATTAGTAAAAAATTGATTTCTTATCGTCTTAGAGGTCCCCCTTCAAAAATCCTTCCTAATCTCGTTCATGCTGATATTTGATAGCCGCCTTTTTGTCTTTTTCAAAAATGGTCTTGGTTAGATCTATGTCGTTAATGGCCGCAATTGCGACGGTGTAATGAATGATATCAGCCAGTTCTTTGGCTAGTTCCTCATTTGAGTCCTTGACACCCTATTTTCTACCCGAACGACCATTCAAAACCTTAGCTACTTCTCCGACTTCCTCCACTAACTTCATAAAGAGACCTTCCTAAGTTCGAGACTACTGGTAATGTTCGAGTAATACTCTTCGAAAATCAAATTCAAACTACGTCAGCTTCACCTTGCCGTACTCCAGTACAGCCTGCGGCTAGCTTCCTAGTTTGCTCTTTGATTTTCATTGAGTATAACTAGTCTTGTAATTGTCTAAACGTTAAATCCTTCATATCCTGCTCCTTGCAAAAAAAGCGAGACATTCGTCCCGCCCTTCTTATTTTTCGTCAATAACGATTCTTACTTTTTTGTCTTCAGTTGGGACAGAGTAGACAATCGTTCTTATCGCAGAAATAGTGCGACCCTTACGACCGATTACACGACCCACATCACTTTGATCAAGATCCAAATGATATTCCAAAAATTCTGGTGTATCTTCAATCTTGATAGTTAAGGCATCTGGTTGTGAAATCAAGGGTTTCACAATTGCAATAATGAGATTTTCAATCGTATCCATCTGTCAACCTACTTTAAACTTATTTTGAGAATTTAGAATCGTGGAATTTTTTCAATACACCTTCTTTTGAAAGGATGTTGCGAACTGTATCTGAAGGTTGAGCTCCATCAGCCAACCATGCAAGAACGCGGTCTTCTTTCAAAGTCACTTGGTTTTCAGCAACAAGTGGGTTGTAAGTTCCAACTGTTTCGATGAAACGTCCGTCACGTGGTGAACGTGAATCTGCTACGTTGATACGGTAGAAAGGTTTTTTCTTAGAACCCATACGAGTCAAACGGATTTTAACTGCCATTTTTAAAGTCTCTTTTCTTATTTTTTATTTCGGTGAAATAGCTGAGCTATTTAGCACATGTTCTATTATAGCAGATTTCTGGCAGGTGTCAAGAAAAAAACTTGACAGACTATAAAATTTTTAAACCATTTAAAAATTTGTTAGAAGTAGGAAATAAATGTTTGAAAGAAGCTATCCGTGAATACTATTTTATACTCAATGAAAATCAAAGAGCAAACTAGGAAGCTAGCCGCAGGTTGCTCAAAGCACTGCTTTGAGGTTGTAGATAAGACTGACGAAGTCAGTTACATATATCTACGGCAAGGCAAAGCTGACGTAGTTTGAAGAGATTTTCGAAGAGTATTAGAAACATTTTATAAAGACCATCAACTCAAACCCTTCATCTCTCCTGAACGAGATTTGAATACTTGGCTCCTAAATCCTAAACCCATTCCCAAACGAAATATCAAGGATTTTAAGAACGATATCTACTAATTAATTTATAAAATATGAATTAATAGATTCTAAATAGGGGAATAATTTAGTTCTGTAAAAATTAACTTCTACACCTACAAAGCTTATTCTGAAAGACTTTATAACAGTCTAAAAAAAGTAGAGATTCATACAGTATCTAGATTTTCCAAAAATTCTTTAGTTGTTTGACTAGCGAGGGCTTTTATTAAAAAATTTTTTCAAATAATTGCCACCTTGGCACATAAATTCTGGCTTTCCAAATTTAAATGTGATATATTTATAACATAAAATTTGAGTGTTATATATTTATAACACAAAAAGGAGTCTATCATGAAAAAAAGTCAAAAAATGCGTGGCCTCATTGCAATGATTGCCGTAGCTCTCTTTATTGATTTTATTGTTTTATTTGGTTCTAATCTTAGTTGGGGACCCAAGTTAGTTATTACTGGTATTTCAGTGTCAGGTCAAATTGTAGCTATTTGGAGCTGGCTACATAAGAGTCAGAAAGGTAAGGGAAAGATTATTTTTGACTTGTCTGCTAAGCTTTACGCGATACTTGTGTTTGCAGCAAGCATTTTTTATACAGTAGGAATTTGGGTTGCGAACCCAAGCGAAAGTTCTGGTATTAAAGAATGGATTTTAGGAATTGGCCTCGTTATTGAAGTGATTGTATTTGTTTTTTTCTGTTTGAAAAATGTCAAGGAAACTCCGGATGAACGCTTTTATGCTAATTTAGCCAAGGCAGCTAGCTTGATGTTTGTTTTTATACTAGGCGCACTGATGATTCTAGCAGTTATCATTGGGTATATGGGGTCTCTCACTCTTTACATGGGCCAGATCTTTATTAGCATAGCTGCCTTGATTTGCATCTTTGCGGTTGTCTATTTTATCTTGGAACGTAGAGGATAAGCATGGCCAAAGAAAGCAAGATTATTACTAATCTCAAATCTGTTCGTGAGTCCACAGGAATGACCCAGCAGGAGTTAGCCGACCGCATCGGCATGCGACGCGAGACAATTCTGCACTTGGAAAATAACCGTTACAACCCTTCGCTGGAAATGGCTCTTAAAATTGCTCAAGTTTTTAATCTGAAAGTAGAAGACCTCTTTGAACTCAGACAGAAAGAGGAAGCATAATTCTTTTCGAGACCTAGTATTAAGTTCATTGATTAATTAGGAAGTGAAGCCAAAAGAAAAAATCCTTTGAAAAAGTGCTCTTTTAAAATATAGTAATTCTTTCGAATTAACCTTTACTAATTGTGATGCTTTAAGAGCTTTCTTAAGATCTGGTTTCCTAAATACTTTGAGTACACTTATGGCATTGATGCCCCTAAGCAAGCTACTTTCTGGTTGGCTTCCTCTTAAACTGTCTTGTCACTAATATTTGAAATCCCCTTCCTTTTAGGGTACAATGGTAGAAATGAATTTTTGAAAGGATCAGAATGAAAAAACTAGCAACCCTTCTTTTACTATCCACTGTAGCTCTAGCTGGATGTAGCAGTATCCAACGTAGTCTGCGTGGTGATGACTATGTAGATTCTAGCTTGGCTGCTGAGGAAAGCTCCAAAGCAGCAGCCCAATCTGCTAAGGAGTTAAACGATGCTTTGACAAACGAAAACGCCAATTTCCCACAACTATCTAAAGAAGTTGCTGAAGACGAGGCTGAAGTGATTCTCCACACAAGTCAAGGAGATATCCGTATCAAACTCTTCCCTAAACTCGCTCCTCTAGCGGTTGAAAACTTCCTCACTCATGCCAAAGAAGGCTACTATAACGGCATTACCTTCCACCGTGTCATCGATGGCTTTATGGTCCAAACTGGAGATCCAAAAGGGGACGGTACAGGTGGTCAGTCCATCTGGCATGACAAGGATAAGACTAAAGACAAGGGAACTGGTTTCAAAAACGAGATTACTCCTTATCTCTATAATATCCGTGGTGCTCTTTCTATGGCTAATACTGGTCAACCAAACACCAATGGCAGCCAGTTCTTCATCAACCAAAACTCTACAGATACCTCTGCTAAACTCCCTACAAACAAGTATCCAAAGAAAATCATCGAAGCCTATAAAGAAGGGGGAAACCCTAGTCTAGATGGCAAACACCCAGTCTTTGGTCAAGTGATTGATGGTATGGACGTTGTAGATAAAATTGCTAAAGCCGAAAAAGATGAAAAAGACAAGCCAACTACTGCTATTACTATCGACAGCATCGAAGTGGTGAAAGACTACGATTTTAAACTCAATGAAAATCAAAGAGCAAACTAGGAAACTAGCCGCAGGCTGTACTTGAGTACGGCAAGGCGACGTTGACGCGGTTTGAATTTGATTTTCGAAGAGTATTAAATCTTAAAAACCTAAAAAATACAGTACCCACATTCGGTACTGTATTTCTTTTATATTCATTTTTAAGTTAGCTTGTTAAAATCCCAGATTTGGTCCATCCAACCTTCATAAAAGTCTGGTTCGTGGCAGACCATAAGAATAGACCCCTTGTATTCTTTAAGAGCGCGTTTGAGTTCATCCTTGGCATCCACATCCAGGTGGTTAGTCGGCTCGTCCAACACTAACACGTTGTTTTCACGATTCATCAAGAGACAGAAACGAACCTTGGCTTGTTCCCCACCTGACAAGACCTGAATTTGGCTTTCAATATGCTTAGTTGTCAGACCACAGCGGGCAAGGGCTGCACGAACTTCCGCTTGGTTGAGAGCTGGAAAGGCATTCCAAACAGCCTCTAGTGGTGTTTGGCGATTTCCCCCTTCTACTTCTTGCTCAAAATAACCAAGTTCTAGGTAATCACCGCGTTCAACTTCCCCAGCAATTGGCGGAATAATGCCCAAGAGAGACTTCAAGAGAGTTGTTTTCCCGATACCATTGGCACCAATAATGGCAACCTTTTGATTGCGTTCGAAGGTAAGATTTAACGGCTTGGTAAGTGGACGGTCATAACCAATCTGCAAGTCCTTGGCTTGGAAGATAAAGCGCCCTGGTGTACGAGCTGGTTTGAAATCAAAGGATGGTTTTGGTTTCTCACTTTGCAGCTCGATAATATCCATCTTATCCAATTTCTTCTGGCGGGACATGGCCATGTTTCGTGTTGCAACACGCGCTTTGTTTCGTGCGACGAAGTCCTTAAGGTCTGCAATTTCTTTTTGTTGACGTTCGTAGGCAGCCTCTAGCTGAGATTTCTTCATAGCATAGACTTCTTGGAACTGGTAGTAATCACCAGAGTAACGCGTCAGCTGTTGATTTTCCACATGATAGACAATATTGATAACGTCATTTAGGAATGGAATATCGTGTGAAATAAGGACAAAGGCATTCTCATAGTTTTGGAGATAGCGCTTAAGCCAATCAATATGCTCGGCATCCAAGTAATTGGTAGGCTCGTCCAAAAGCAAGATATCAGGCTTTTCAAGGAGGAGTTTAGCCAAAAGCACCTTGGTTCTTTGTCCACCTGACAAAGAGGTTACATCTGTATCCATGCCAAAGTCCATGACACCAAGGGCACGCGCTACTTCATCAATCTTAGCATCCAAGGTATAGAAATCACGACTCTCTAAACGGTCTTGAAGTTCTCCAACTTCTTCCATGAGAGCATCAACATCAGCTCCATCTTCAGCCATTTCCATATAGAGGTCATTGATACGGGCTTCTGCTTTAAAAAGCTCATCAAAAGCCGTACGGAGAACATCACGCACCGACTGCCCTTCAGCAAGGACAGAGTGCTGGTCTAAGTATCCAGCAGTCACATATTTGGACCACTCAACCTTCCCTTCATCTGGCAACATTTTACCAGTCACGATGCTCATAAAGGTTGATTTCCCTTCACCATTAGCACCGACCAGACCGATATGTTCTCCCTTGAGGAGACGGAAGGACACATCTTCAAAAATTGCACGGTCACCAAAACCATGACTCAGATTTTTAACTTCTAAAATACTCATTCTAATTCCTTATTCGTTTTTATATAATTGTTTATAGAGGAGCCAAGCCAGATAGCCACCCAAGGTATTGGTCCACAAATCATCAATCTCAAAGACGCGATTAAAATCAAAGAAAAAGTCCAAGACTAACTGCGTACACTCAATTCCAAGACTCACTAGAAAGCTAAAAAGAAGAACCTTTTTTGTCTTCCGCAGGTTTGGAAGGAGATAAAGGAGTTGAAAAATCAGAGGAAAAAGCAAGAAGACATTGAGAATATTTTGTAGAAAAATCCAACATAATTGTCCTATGTCACTCACTTCACCCAATTTCCAGAGAGAATTGAAAGGAGTCAAAAGAAAAACCAGGCGTCCAAGATGCTGAATACCCGGAGTTTCTACCCCCACGGGAGATTGTTCTTGGGGAATAAAGCAAAAATAGACAATGCAAATGCTGTATAAAATAACTCCCCAGACCAAAACATGATTATAAGTTTTCTTCATCATTAAGGATTGACTGCTGCGACTGCTTTCTGGCGGTCACGTTTCATTGTATTAGAACGCAATTGTCCACAAGCTGCATCAATATCAGTACCATGCTCTTGACGAACAACACAGTTGACCCCTTTTTTCTTAAGCGTATCATAGAAGGCCAGGACGCGCTCTTTAGGACTACGGCTATATTGGTCATGCTCACTAACTGGGTTATAAGGAATCAAGTTTACATAAGACAATTTCTTGATATTCTTGAGCAATTCAGCCAACTCAAGAGCCTGTTCCACACCATCATTTACTTCATTGAGCATGATATACTCAAAGGTTACACGGCGATTAGTTGTTTCAATATAGTACTCGATAGCGGCGAAGAGTTTTTCAATCGGAAAGGCACGGTTAATCTTCATGATGCTTGAGCGCAATTCATTGTTAGGTGCGTGAAGAGAAACGGCAAGATTGACCTGAACACCTTCATTAGCAAAATCACGAATTTTATGTGCCAAACCTGAGGTTGAAACCGTAATGTGACGAGCTCCGATTGCCATTCCCTTGTCATCATTGATGGTACGAACGAAATTCAAGACATTGTTGTAGT
>NZ_CAUQCP010000029.1:0-30183 GCF_963516575.1 uncultured Streptococcus sp. | reverse complement strand
TGACAGACTTCTCATCTGTATGGTCCAAGCCAATCGCATGACCCAACTCATGTTCCGCCGTGTGGACAAGGCGCTCATAGGAATAGCCATAGTTAGGATTGGACAGATAATAGTGATTCAACCGTACCGTGACAGACAAGAATTGCCCTGTTAAGAGATTGGTCTGACTTTCCGCCTCTCCTGCCACAGGAGTGTTTCCATTGTTCATCTCAGTAGCCAAGATATCCGCCTTGCTGGACTCAGTCACAATTTCAAAGTTAAAAGCACCAGTTTGATTCCAGTTCTGAATTGCTTCTACATAAGCCTCTTGAAAACGTGAATCCATCTGGGGATCCAGGTAAATACGAGCTGAAGCCTGCGGCCACCTTCCTTCAGAGTGTTGATGGCTATCTGTATGGTTCAACTTAGGCAGTTGCCCTGTTTTTCCCCATTGATTGATACTTTGTTGACCAATCTTGACTGACCGTTCTGCTTGCTTTAGCGCTCCTTGAAAATCTCCGTTTAGATACCAGAGAAGCCCGAAAGCAAGAGCACATAAGAGCACAACTATCCAAACCAGGCGCCAAAACAAACGCCACACAAAAGAAAAGAAAGCCCCTATCAAACGAAAAGTCCAGCGCATGTCTCTCCACCTTTCTAGCAAATAAAGACTATTTTACTAAAATAAGCTAAAAGAAAGCTAAATTATGACAATCTCTCTTCTAATTTGAAATCAATTGGTAGGGTTGCTAAGAACCGTTCCAATTGTTTTTCCCAGTAGTACCACTCGTGAGTTCCAGCGCTATGGCTATAGGTCACATCAAAACCTAGTTTTTTGAGATTTTTCACTGCGAGATTATTGGCTTCGTACAAGAAATCCTGCTCGCCACACCAAGCCCACATCTTGGTCTTTTTATCAGATTTTTTAGCCAGACTTTCTAGAGAATAAGGACTAGCTGTCCAATCTTTAATCTCCCCAAACACACCTCTCCAGTAAGCTGGTGTCCCCAAATCTTGGCTTTCAGGAGAAAAATCTTGAAAACTAAGGGCACCTGAAAAACTAGCTGCATGAGAAAAACGATTTGTCGCAAGAGCCAGTTTAAAGCAGCCGTAGCCCCCCATAGAGAGACCAGCTATAAAGGTCTTTTCACGCTTGCTGGTCATGTTAGGGAAGAAGCGTTTTAGAACCTGTGGCAATTCCTCTGCTAGAGCTGTATAATAGTCAAAACCATATTGGGTATCGGTATACCAACCGTTGCTGGTGTTGGGCATAACAACGATGAGATTAGTTCCTCGAAGCAAGCGTTCTACATTGGTCCGCTTGAGCCAACTATTATGATTGCCAGACATCCCGTGCAAGAGGTACAAGACAGGAATATCTTTACACTCTGGTTCTTCCACTCGATTGGCATCAGGATAGAGGACATTCACTCCCCACTCCATATCCAAGACTTGTGAGTAATACTCGATTTTCATTACTGCCATAATTTTTCCTCTATTTTTCTATAAGAAAAAGCCGAAACTCGACTTTCTCCCTGTTTATTTCAACGATTATTTTGCTTCCATGACTACTGGTAAAATAGCTGGACGACGCTTAGTCTGGTCAAAGAGATACTTGGTCAGATTATCACGAACCTTCCCTTTGAGATCTGCCCAGTCAAAGTCATCTCCTTGAAGATAGTCTTCTACCGTTTGGTTAATCAATTCTGAACTTTCACGGAGAATATCGCGGCTCTTCTTGAGATAAACAAATCCACGCGTGTGAACACGAGCCTTGGCCACAATTTTCTTCTCACGACGGTTAACGGTAATTGCTACGATGAAAATTCCGTCCTCTGACAAGACCTTACGGTCACGAAGAACCACATTACCAACATCACCAATAGCATTCCCGTCAATCAAGACATCCCCTGCCGAAACCGCTCCAGCTGGGACAAAGTCTCCATGCTCATAAGCCATGCTGGTTCCCTTTTTAGGGATGAAAATACGTTCTGGCAACATACCAACTGCCATAGCAGCCTTAGCATGAGCATCTAACTCACGGTATTCCCCTTGAATTGGGAAGAGATACTTAGGTTGCAAGAGATTGATCATCAACTGCAAATCACGCGCATTGCCGTGGCCTGACACACGCAAGCTTTGAGTGATCAGTTTGACAACTCCACCAGCTTGGTAAATCATGTTTTCCACACGCGCCATGACTGCTTCTTTGGCGATAGACGGAGTGGTTACGATATAGACCAAGTCACCGTCCTTGATTTCCACATAACGGTGGCGACCAATCGACATCTTGCGAAGACCGTTGATAGGCTCACCCATACGACCTGTCTCAAGGATAATCAACTCATGGTCTTCAAAGCGAGACATATCTTTTGGCTTAATCAAAAGACTCTCATTAGCTAGGGATAATTTCTTGAGACGAATCGCAGTGCGGACGATATTTTCAATATCAAACCCTGTCAAGACCACACGACGGCCTGTTGCATCCGCAGCGTCAAATACCTGCTGGATACGAGAGAGGTTGCTGGCTACCGCTGCGACGATAATACGTCCCTCCCAGTCTGCAATGGTTTGAGTGATTTCGTCCCCAACTTCACTTTCGCTAGCCACTTGGATATTGCTGTCTGCATTGGCTGAATCGCTAAGCAGAGCTAGAACTCCATCACGACCGATTTCTGCTAAACGAGCGAAGTCTGTCGCATAGGATTCACTAGCTGTCTGGTCAAATTTGAAGTCACCTGTATAAACGATGCTACCTTCAGCTGTCTTCAAGACAACACCCAGACTTTCTGGGATAGAATGGGTCGTACGGAAGAAGGACACCACAGTCCCTCCAAAATCAATCTCCGAATCTTCATCGATAACATGAAAATCATTGAATTTCTTAACTGTGTCATTTCCCTTGACAAAGAGTTTGGCCAACTCAATGGTCAACTCAGAGCCAAATACAGGTACCTTGGCTTCAGCCAAGAGATAAGGCAGAGCACCAATGGCATCCGCATGCCCGTGGGTCAAGAAGACTCCAGCGATACGGTCGCTATTTTCAAAAAGGTAGTCCATGTTTGGAATAACGACATCCACCCCTAGTTGTTCATTTTCAGGGTACTTCAGACCTGCATCCAAAACGAAAATAGACCCATCGATTTCAGCGATATACATATTTTTCCCATTTTCACGTACACCACCAAGTGTTGTTAAACTGATATTACTCATTTTTCCTCCGAAAGCTTAGTTTATCTTGATTATAGGGTTACTTACCCTTTTATTCTGAAAGTTCTAAAACTTTCAGCCGAATCTTTTCCTACCATTATACCATTTTTTTGATGATTTTCAAAATGAAGATTTGTTTTCAAAAAAGAGCTGGTTGCCCAACTCTTTCCTATGATCTACTCTTTTTCCATTAAAAAGTCATAAATTTCTTGCACAGTTCCTAGTGCCATCATTTCTTGGTCTTTGACGGTTTGTTTGAGATTCTGGTAAATCTGACTCTCTCCTATTTCCCGCTTTGGCGCTTCTTTATTGACTGTCATGACACCATCTTTAATCGTCACAAAGCCTAGTTCTTCAAATACTTGAATCATCTTGACCAGCAAGATTTGCTGGATATTAAGATAAGCAGCCAAATCCTTCAACTTATAGCGAATATCAAACTCTGGGAACTGGTAGATGGTTTTGTACAATTTTGCAAACTGCTCTCTAGTCCCATAACCTGTCAGATAGTAGGCCTTGTCAATATCATTTTTAAAATAAACAGCAGAAAAATTCTGTTCCTGAAAAATAGTCTTCAGCTGAGTAATATCTTCAGGAATAGTTTTTACGACAACAGCTTCACTAGTCGCTAAATCTGGCAGTTCTCCAGCAAAATCCAAGACTGGAATCCCCTCTGGCAAGACTGCATTTTTCCCACGAATGTTAAAGAGTTGAACACCTTCCACACGCGCATCCACCATCATCAACTGGAGGGCAGTTTGGCCATTCCATTGGTTGACAGACAATTTGACTGCCAACTCTAGATTCTTGGTTTGAGCAAACTCTGTCGCCCATCTGCCTTGGCCAAAGGCTACCACTTCAAAACTCGCCTCACCCTTGGAAATTTTCAGTTTGAGATGGGCATTGCCTGCTCCCATAGTACGGGCACTTTCGACCTGAAAATCCTTAATATAAAAGATAGGTTTCTGATTGTCCATTCCAAAAGGTGCCAAGCGCTCAAAGTTCTTGACTGTTTCAAGACTCAAAGCCTCCAAATCCAGCTCTTCATCTAGATTTAACTTGTTCTTGCCACCAGTATCTGCGCCTTTTTCACGGACATAATCTTCCAAGACCTGAGACAAATCTGAGAGTTTCTCCACTTCCAGCGTCATTCCTGCTGCGCCAGCATGGCCTCCAAAGGCGATGAAGAGGTCTCGATGGGGATCCAAAGCTTCAAAAATATCCACCGCTTCCACACTACGAGCACTACCCTTGACACGACCACCTTCTATATTAAGAACGATGACTGTCTGTCCTAGTTCTTCTAACAAACGACCAGCCACGATACCCAAAACGCCAGGATTCCAACTTTCCTTGGCCAAGACCTGCACCTTCTTCTCAGGATCCACCATGGTCTTGGCTTCTTCATAGATAGACTGGACAATTTCCTTGCGCTCTTCGTTTTTCTGGTGAATCATAAGGGCAATCTCGTGAGCCTCCTCATCATCAAAGCCAGTCAGCAAATCAATGGCTGGATTAGGATCATCTAGACGTCCCAAGGCATTCAGACGAGGGGCAATCTGGAAACCAACCGTTTCTTCTGTCACTTCATTGGAAGCAATCCCAGCCATATCCAGCATTTCTTGTAGGCCAATGCGCTGAGTATGCCCCAGCATTTCTAAACCATATTGAACCAAGATACGGTTTTCATCCGTCAAACTCACCATATCTGCAATAGTTCCGATAGCGACCAAATCAAGCAATTCCACTTGTACTTCTTCTAAAAGGGCACAAGCCAGCTTGAAGGCCACTCCGCAACCAGCCAAATATTTGAAAGGATAGTTCGCATCCGGATGTTCAGGATGGACAATGGCATAGGCATCAGGGAGGGTTTCAGGCATGGAATGGTGGTCAGTCACAATGACATCCACTCCCATAGATTGGGCCAATTCAATAGCCTCGTGACCCGCAACCCCATTATCCACTGTCACAATCAAGGAAATTCCTTCTTGCTCGATAAAATATTTGTAAACACTGGCATTAGGTCCATAGCCATCAGTGAAACGATTTGGCAAGTAAACCCGACACTCGGCACCAAGCTGTTCCAAACTTTCCTTGACAATAGAAGCCGAAGTCATGCCATCCGCATCGTAGTCTCCATAAACGAGAATATTTTCCCCTTCTTCAATAGCCTGACGAATCCGTTCCACTGCCTTATCCATATCATGGAGCAGATAAGGATCATGCAAGTCCTCCAAGGACGGTTCTAAAAACTTCTTCAGACTTTCTTGGTCCTGAATCCCTCTCTCAAATAATAACCGAGCTACCTCAGGACCCAGTCCAGCCTTCTTGGCTATCTTTGTAAAATCCGCATCTTCTACCTGCGGGGCAAACTGCCATTCATAAGTAGGTGTTATCAAAAAGACATCCACTCTTTCTAAGAATTCTATCGCTTCATTATAACATGATTTAGGCTTTTTCTCTATCTTGATTGCTTTTTTATAAAATTTTAGTGAATTTTTAAGATATGATTTGACAAGACAAATCTTTTGGTGTAGAATCATGTTATAAAATCTAACACAAAGGAGATCCCTTATGGCTTTAGTAGAATTTGAACACGTCGAAAAATATTACGGAGACTACCACGCACTCCGCGACATCAATCTCCGTTTTGAAAAAGGGCAAGTCGTTGTACTCCTAGGCCCTTCTGGTTCTGGAAAATCCACTCTTATCCGTACCATCAATGGTTTAGAGGCTGTCGACAAAGGAAGCCTTCTCGTAAATGGTCACCAAGTTGCTGGTGCCAGCCAGAAAGATTTGGTACCTCTTCGCAAGGAAGTCGGCATGGTTTTCCAACATTTTAACCTATATCCGCATAAAACAGTGTTAGAAAACGTAACACTAGCACCCATAAAAGTTCTAGGAATTGATAAAAAAGAAGCTGAAAAAACAGCCCAAAAATATCTGGAATTTGTAAATATGTGGGACAAGAAAGATTCTTATCCAGCCATGCTATCTGGTGGACAAAAACAACGGATTGCCATCGCACGTGGACTCGCTATGCATCCTGAACTCCTCCTCTTTGATGAACCAACATCTGCCCTTGACCCTGAAACCATCGGCGATGTTCTAGCGGTTATGCAAAAATTGGCCCACGATGGTATGAATATGATTATCGTGACCCATGAAATGGGCTTCGCCCGTGAAGTTGCGGACCGCATCATCTTTATGGCTGATGGAGAGGTTTTGGTGGATACGACAGATGTTGATGACTTTTTCGACAATCCAAGTGAACCTCGTGCCCAACAATTCCTCAGCAAAATCATCAACCACGAAAGTGACAAAGTCAAATAAGGAGGCGCCTATGAAAAAGAAATTCTTTTTATCCGCATTATTGATTAGCCTTTTCGGCCTTGCTGCTGCAAAACCAGTTCAGGCTGATACCAGTGTCGCAGACATTCAAAAGAGAGGCGAGCTGGTTGTCGGTGTAAAACAAGACGTTCCCAATTTTGGCTACAAGGATCCCAAGACAGGGACCTATTCTGGTATCGAAACGGACTTGGCCAAGATGGTCGCTGATGAACTTAAGGTAAAGGTTCGTTATGTGCCTGTTACAGCGCAAACCCGTGGCCCCCTTCTAGACAATGAACAAGTCGATATGGATATCGCAACCTTTACCATCACAGACGAACGCAAAAAACTCTACAACTTTACCAGTCCCTACTACACAGACGCTTCTGGCTTTTTGGTCAATAAGTCTGCCAAAATCAAAAAGATTGAGGACCTAAACGGCAAAACCATCGGAGTCGCCCAAGGTTCCATCACCCAACGCTTGATTACTGAACTGGGTAAAAAGAAAGGTCTGAAGTTTAAATTCGTCGAACTTGGTTCCTACCCAGAATTGATTACTTCCCTTCATGCTCATCGTATTGATGCCTTTTCCGTTGACCGCTCGATTCTATCTGGTTATATCAGCAAACGGACAGAACTGTTAAATGATAGTTTTAAGCCATCTGACTACGGTATCGTTACCAAGAAATCAAATACCGAACTCAACGACTATCTCGATAACTTGGTTACTAAATGGAGCAAGGATGGCAGTTTGCAGAAACTTTATGACCGTTACAAGCTCAAACCATCTAGCCATACCGCTGATTAAGGAGGACACCCCATGACAGATTTATCATCTTGGACAGCCTATTTTCAGGATTTTGGACAATTTTTCAATGGTTTCCTCTTCACCCTTGCCCTAGCGATTGGATCCTTTATCCTCGCCATGGTCTTAGGAATCTTCTTTGGAGCCATGTCAACCAGTAAACGTCCGATTTTGCGAATCTTAGCTCGTATCTTTGTAGAATTTTATCAAAACACTCCCCTCTTGGTGCAGTTTGTCATCGTTTTTTATGGTCTACCTCTTATCAGTGACCACACCATCATGATTCCAATTTATTGGACAGCTGTACTCTGTGTAGGACTCTATCACGGCGCCTATATCGCTGAGGTGATTCGCTCAGGTATTCAGTCGATTCCTAGCGGTCAGATGGAGGCCGCCTTGTCACAAGGTTTTACCTATATCAGTGCCATGCGCTTGATTATCTTACCTCAGGCTTTCCGTATCATTCTCCCTCCTTTGACCAACCAAATCGTCAACCTCATCAAGAACACCTCGACAGTCGCTATCATTTCTGGAGTCGACTTGATGTTTGTAACCAAGTCTTGGTCGGCACTTAACGGAAACTACATTCCAGCATTTTTAGGCGCTGCCCTACTTTATTTTTCTCTTTGCTTCCCTGTTGCCCAGTTTGGTCGCAAGATGGAGCAAGCCAACAAAAAAGCCTATTCACTTTAGGAGGTTACTATGGAATCCATTTTAGAAGTTTTGACCCCAGATAACCTAATCTTTATCTTTAAAGGATTTGGCTTGACCCTCTACATTTCTCTGATTGCCATCATCCTCTCCACCCTCATTGGAACTGTGCTTGCCGTCATGAGAAATGGGAAAAATCCTATCTTGCGTATTATTTCCAGCATTTACATCGAATTTGTACGTAACGTTCCCAACCTCCTCTGGATCTTCACTATCTTTTTAGTTTTCAAGATGAAATCCACTCCAGCAGGTATTACAGCCTTTACTCTCTTTACATCAGTGGCCCTAGCTGAGATTATCCGAGGCGGTCTCAATGCCGTAGACAAGGGACAATACGAAGCAGGAATGTCACAAGGATTTACTTCTGCACAAATCCTCTACCACATCATTCTCCCACAAGCCATTCGTAAAATGCTGCCAGCCATCATTTCTCAGTTTGTAACCGTGATTAAGGATACCAGTCTTCTCTACTCTGTTATCGCCCTACAAGAACTCTTTGGAGCCAGCCAAATTCTCATGGGCCGTTATTTCGAACCAGAGCAAGTCTTCAGTCTGTATATCCTGATTGCCCTCATCTACTTCAGCTTTAACCTAGCAATTTCGAGCCTGTCTCATATGCTAGCAAAACGTTGGCAACAAGCTGCAGAATAGCAAATTAGCTCTCCATGCGATATGGAGAGTTTTTTTGCTAAGAATAGATATTTATAGACCTCAATTTGACACCATACTTTTTCTATGATAAAATGTAACAAATTTATTTACAACAAATCAAAATCTAAATGAAATGGAATTTTTTATGAAATCACTCAAAGGAATACTCTTTATCATAGCTAGTTTTATCTTGACTATTTTGACTTGGATGAACACTTCTCCCCAATTCATGATTCCAGGACTAGCTTTAACAAGCCTATCTCTAACTTTTATCCTAGCAACTCGTCTCCCACTACTAGAAAGCTGGTTTCACGGTTTGGAGAAGGTCTACACTGTCCACAAATTCACAGCCTTTCTCTCCATCATCCTACTCATCTTTCATAACTTTAGTATGGGCGGTTTGTGGGGCTCTCGTTTAGCTGCTCAGTTTGGCAATCTTGCCATCTATATCTTTGTCAGTATCATCCTTGTCGCCTATTTAGGCAAATACATCCAATACGAAGCTTGGCGATGGATTCACCGCCTGGTTTATTTAGCCTATATTTTTGGACTCTTTCACGTCTACATGATGATGGGCAATCATCTCCTTACATTTAATCCTCTAAGTTTTCTTGTTGGTAGCTATGCCCTTTTAGGCTTACTAGCTGGTTTTTATATCATTTTTCTATATCAAAAGATTGGCTTCCCCTATCTAGGGAAAATTACCAATCTCAAACGCTTAAACCACGATACTAGGGAAATTCAAATCCGTCTTAGTAGACCTTTCAACTATCAAGCAGGACAATTTGCCTTCCTAAAGATTTTCCAAGAAGGTTTTGAAAGTGCTCCGCATCCCTTTTCTATCTCAGGAGGTCATGGTCAAACTCTTTACTTTACTGTCAAAAATTCAGGCGACCATACCAAGAATATCTATGACAATCTTCAAGTCGGCAGTAAAGTAAGCGTAGATAGAGCTTACGGACACATGATCATAGAAGAAGGACGGGAAAATCAGATTTGGATTGCTGGAGGCATTGGGATCACCCCCTTCATCTCTTACATCCGTGAACATCCTATTTTAGATAAACAGGTTCACTTCTACTATAGCTTCCGTGGAGAAGAAAATGCAGTCTACCTAAATTTGCTCCGTGACTATGCTCAGAAAAATCCTAATTTTGAACTCCATCTAGTCGACAGTAGGAAAGATGGCTATCTTAATTTTGATCAAGAAGAAGTACCCGAACAGGCAACCGTCTATATGTGTGGTCCTCTTTCTATGATGAAGTCACTTGCCAAACAGATCAAGAAACAAAATCCAAAAGCAGAGCTTATTTACGAAGGATTCAAGTTCAAATAAGCACTCATACTCTCCTGGAATTTCCCAGGAGTTTTTTCTACACAACCGCAAAAAACACTGCCAGATTTCTAGCAGTGTTTTGAGTTTCATTTATCTTAGTAAACTGTTCTTTCAGTTTCTACATCGAAGAAGTGTGCTTTGTTCAAGTCAAATCCAAGTTCAACTGTTGCACCTGTTTGCAAGTAGTCACGAGCATCAACTTTAGCAACAAATTCATCTTTACCAACTTGGCAGTAAAGGTGAGATTCTGAACCAAGCAATTCTGATACAGAGATAGTCGCTTTTACAACTGAATCTGGGAATGTTTCAAGGAATGCTTCTTCTGCATTCACGTCTTCTGGACGGATACCGAAGATCAATTCTTTACCTTCATAGCCTTTTTCACGAAGTACTTTCAAAGCGCCTTCTGGAACTTTCAAACGGAATCCGTCAGAAACAATTTCGCTACCAACCAATTTCACGTTGATGAAGTTCATTGCTGGGCTTCCGATGAATCCTGCAACGAATTTGTTAACTGGATTTTTGTAAACTTCTTGAGGAGAACCGATTTGTTCCACACGTCCGATAGTACCTGTACCAGCAGGGTTCTTAGTTGCTGACATGATAACGATACGGTCTGCAAGTGTCATCGCTTCTGTTTGGTCGTGAGTTACGTAGATAGTTGTAGCTCCGATACGACGGTGGATTTTAGCGATTTCAGCACGCATTGATACACGAAGTTTTGCATCCAAGTTTGACAAAGGTTCGTCCATCAAGAATACTTTTGCATCACGGACAATGGCACGACCCATGGCAACACGTTGACGTTGACCACCTGAAAGGTCAGCTGGTTTACGTTCCAAGAATTCTTTCAATCCAAGGATTTCAGCTGCTTCTTGCACACGTTTGTCAATGTCTTCTTTGCTGTATTTACGCAATTTCAAACCGAAAGCCATGTTATCGTATACAGTCATGTGTGGGTAAAGAGCGTAGTTTTGGAATACCATGGCGATATCACGGTCTTTTGGAGCTACGTCGTTGACAACCACTCCATCGATAGATGCAGTACCTTCTGTGATGTCCTCAAGACCTGCAATCATACGGAGAGTAGTTGATTTACCACATCCTGAAGGTCCTACGAAAACGATGAACTCTTTGTCTTTGATGTTCAAGTTGAAGTCTTCAACTGAGTAGTGTTCGCTGTTTGGATATTTTTTGTAAATATTTTTAAGATTTAATTCTACCATGAGGTGAACTCCTTTTGTCTTTTGATAGTTTTATTATAAATGAAAACGCTTTACATTTCTATGGCAAGATGAACAAAAAAACAAAAAAGTTCTGTGCAACTTGCACAAAACTTTATAGAATATCTGGTAAAATCAATTGATAACACAAGGTCAGATCGGTCAACTCCTTCAACTGTAGCCCTGTCAATTCTTCCCATTTGTCAATCTTGTATTGGAGAGAATTGCGGTGCAGATAGAGTTGCTGGGCTGTTTTTGTTAGGACAGCACTATTTTCCCAAAGAGAGAGAATGATTTCCTGAATCTGGTCCTGATCCAAAATCATCTGGTGCAGGCATTCCTTGATTGTCTTCAAGTCCACAAGCCTTTCCCCCATACTCCACAAATAGAGTTGTGAGAAGGTATGAACACCTTGGTGACCCTGACGCCACCATGTCTTAAACAAATCCCGCTCTGCTTTGATCAAGTCTGACAGGGCTTGATGCCCTGCCTGAGACCAGACCTGACCTAACATGATAGAGAGACGAAGTCCAAAGTCATACTCAACCGCTTCAATCGTATCACTTAAAATAGCTCGTACAGAAGTGTATTTGTCTTGTTGAAGCACGAAAACATAATCCTGAGCTCCGACCTGAATCACCGTCTGACAGTTGGGAAAAAGAGTCCGCATCATATCTAGCCAAGAAGCTAGATTTTCCTGTTGGAAATAGGAAAGATGACAATAAACCAACTGAATCTTTTTAAAAGCTTGTGGTGTCTGTCCCTTGCCCTCAATCAGAAAAGAATACCAAGGATTGAGCGAACGAGCCTGCTCCTGCTGGGTCAAAAGGGCAACTAACTGCTTTTCACGCTCACTGAGCCCAGTTTCCTCCAGCAAAAGCCACTGCTGAGAAGCCAAAGGGATAGTGAGATAGCCCTCTTTCTCTACTGGTTGGTCTGAAATCTGAGCTTCAGGAAACCAGTCTTGTAGTTCTTTTGCCATCATGTCCTAGCCCTCCACTTTTTGGATGCACCACGAAATCAAGCTCTCAAGACGTTCCAGATTTTCAGTCATATGGAGATAGCCCATCACTGCTTCAAAACCTGTGGACATACGGTAAGTCACCACATCAGCATTTTTTGCCTTGGTGTGACTATTGGTATTGCGACCACGTTTGTAGATTTCTTCTTCTTTTTCCGTTAGAACTTGCTCCTCCAACATAAGGGAAATCAGGCGAGCCTGAGCTTTGGCTGAGACATACTTGGTCGCTTCTTGGTGGAGTTTATTGGGCTTGGTCATGCCTTTGAGGATGAGATGACGGCGAATATACATAGAATACACCGCGTCCCCCTCAAAAGCTAACGCAATCCCGTTAATGAGATTGACATCAATCACGTGTCCACCTCACTCCATCCTTGGTGTCAAGGAGCTTAATCCCTTGAGCAGCCAATTGGTCACGGATCTGGTCCGCTGTCGCAAAGTCACGATTGGCACGCGCTTCTTGGCGTTTTTGAATCAAAACTTCGATCTCAGCATCCAAAACTTCCTCAACAAAGACAATTCCAAAGACCTCTAACATATCCGCAAGAGCTTGCTTGACACTTGTATCATAGTTGCCAGAATTGATCCATTTGGCCATTTCAAAGACAACTGTGATACCGTTGGCAGAGTTGAAATCCTCATCCATAGCTGCTACAAACTTGTCTTTAAAAGCTTGTAACTCTTGGGTATCCACGTTTCCTGTAAATGGTTGTTCGTAAGTGTTCTTTAGATACTTGAGATTAGTCTCTGCATCCCGCACCGCTTTTTCTGTGAAGTTGATGGGCTTGCGGTAGTGTTGAGTCGCAAAGAAGAAACGAAGCACTTGCCCATCGAGGGTTTTAAGGGCATCATGTACGGTAATAAAGTTGCCCAAGGACTTAGACATCTTGACATTGTCAATATTGACAAAACCATTGTGCATCCAGTAGTTAGCAAAAGCCTTGCCTGTTTTGGCTTCTGACTGGGCAATTTCGTTAGTATGGTGTGGAAACTCAAGGTCCGCTCCACCACCGTGGATATCAATAGTATCGCCCAAAATTTCTGTCGACATGACCGAACACTCAATATGCCAGCCCGGACGACCAGGTCCCCAAGGACTGTCCCAAGAAATTTCGCCTGGTTTAGCAGATTTCCATAGGGCAAAGTCTACAGGATTTTCCTTACGAGCCGTTTCTTCATCGGTTCGACCTGAAGCACCTAGCTCCAAGTCTTCCAAGGTTTTATTGGCCAACTTGGCATAGTTATGAGATTTTTCCACACGGAAATAGACATCTCCTTGGCTCTCATAAGCAAAACCTTTTTCAATCAAGTCTTCCACAAAGTGGATGATGTCAGCCATAAACTCCACCACACGAGGATGGCGAGTCGCAGGTTTCACGCCCAAGGCCGTCACATCCTCACGAAAGGCAGCGATATACTTGTCCGCAACCTCCTGAGGCGTAATGCCTTCTTCCTTGGCACGGTTGATAATCTTATCATCCACATCTGTAAAATTGGAAATATAGGCAACCTCATAACCACGGTATTCGAAGTAACGTCGAATGGTATCAAAAGCCACCGTCGAACGGGCATTCCCCACGTGAATATAGTTATACACGGTTGGCCCACAAACATACATCTTGACTTTACCGTCCTCGATTGGGACAAATTCTCGCAAATCACGAGACATGGTGTCGTAAATTTTAATCATAAATCATAATCAGGAAAGCTGAAATCCAAGAACAGTTAGTTTCATCATTAAGAGTTCAATTGAATTTCAGTCCGAATGTCTCTACACTTCGGAATCCCTTACTCCTTTCTCATTCAGATAAACCACCCGAGTCTGTTTGACAAAGCCAATTTTTTCATACAAGCGCTTGGCACCTACATTGCTATCTTCCACTGCAATCTGAAATTCCTTGTCATTTTGCTCAATTAGTTGGTTGACAAGGGATTTTGCTAAGTAGCTTCCATAGCCTTTCCCACGTTCAGGTTCAGATATTGCTAAACCGTAGAAGTAATTCGTATCGCTCGATAAATCTACCGTGCAAGTTCCAATAACCTGACCGTCTTTTAACAAAATATATAAGCGACTTTCTGGATCCTTCAGAGCTTCAGCGACATATCTATCCACAACTTCTCTCGATTCATGTTCCTCTGAAAATGCCTGAAATTTTAACTGACTAATTTGCTCCTGATACGAACTATCTGCTAACAAAACTTCAAGATTGGAAACCTTTGCTAACGGATAAGGTTTTCTATCCTTACCTAACCAAGTTTCTGTCTCTTCATCCTCGACCAAGCCCCAGTTGCTGACAAAATCAGGATGGCGGTCTAGAAAAACACGCTCTGTCTGAAAAGTCACTGAACGAATAGGGAAAGAAGCTGTTTCTCTCTCAAAACTAGTAAACAATGCACGCGCAATTCCCTGACGGCGATGATCTGGATGAACCAGTATCGTCACTTCCACATCTTGGTCATCAGCATAGACAGTTAAGAGAGCAACAAGTTCGCCTTTTTCATAATAAAGGAAAAAGGCGGGCATGTTTGGGTCAAAATTAAGCATGTTAGAGAGATAGGGATCACGATAGGTACCGTCATAGTTTTGGCAACAGTTAATTAGTTTTTTCGCCTCAGATAGCTCCTCTTGGCTTAACTTGTTTCTTGCTTGAATCATATAGGTATCCTCTACAACCCAGACGATCTGTGACTGGCTTCTTTAGCCTGCTCGAGTTTATTGACGTAATACTCTCGTTTTTCTTCAACTTCGTGAATGACTGGTTCATCCTTCTTACCATGAACACGGACAATCTTGGCCGGAATACCGACAACCGTCACATCACTAGGTACGTCTGCCACGACAACTGCTGCTGCACCGACCTTGGCATTTTCACCGATTTCCACAGGCCCAATAACTTGGGCATGGGCTGATATGAGTGATCCCTTGCGCACAGTCGGATGGCGTTTGCCTACATCCTTACCCGTCCCACCAAGGGTTACTCCGTGATAAAGGAGAACGCCTTTTTCAACAATCGCTGTCTCTCCAATCACCAAGCCTGAACCGTGGTCGATAAAGACACCTGAATCAATCTGAGCTCCTGGATGAATCTCAATCTGAGTCCAAAAGCGCCAGAACTGACTGTGCATACGAGCCAGGAGTTTGAAGCCATGCTTCCAGAGAAAATGCGAGAGACGGTGGGCCGCCAAGGCCTTGACACCTGGATAAGTCAGCAAAACCTCCAAAGTGGTGCGGGCCGCTGGATCATTTTCTTTTACGATATCAATGGTTTCGCGCCACCATCCCATACATTTCTCCTTTTCTTATTCTGAATCTTTTGGTGTTTCTGTAAATTCTTTCTTAGGTTTGTGGTCCTTGTGATGACGTGGGCGGTGAGGTCGCTCAGACTTTTCGCCTTTTTCATCACGTTCAGGTTTTGGTGGACGAGGAAGAAGGGCTTTCATAGAAGCATCCACACGTCCTTTTTCATCAATCTTGATAACCTTAACATCAACTTCATCCCCGATTGCTACCAAGTCTTCGACATTATTTGTACGCGTCCAAGCCATCTCCGAGATATGAACAAGGGCATCTGTCTTATCAAAGAGGTTAACAAAGGCACCAAATTTCTCGATACGAACGACTTTAGCACGGTAAACTTCGTCCACCTTAGCTTCACGAACCAAACCAGCAATGATTTCTTTGGCACGGTTAATAGCATCTTGGTCACTAGAGTAGATAGACACATTTCCTTCTTCGTCGATATCAATCTTAACGCCTGTTTCAGCGATAATCTTGTCGATGGTTTCTCCACCCTTACCGATGACAATCTTAATCTTGTCCACATCGATCTTGATGGTATCAATTTTCGGAGCAGTTGGAGCCAATTCTGGACGAACTTCTGGAATGGTTGCTTCAATCACATCAAGGATTTCAAAACGCGCTTTCTTGGCTTGGGCAAGAGCCTCTGTCAAGATTTCTGCAGTAATCCCTTGAATTTTGATATCCATTTGAAGGGCTGTAATCCCGTCACGAGTACCTGCAACCTTGAAGTCCATGTCTCCAAAGTGATCTTCCAAACCTTGGATATCTGTCAAGACTGTGTAGTTATTTCCATCTGAGATAAGTCCCATAGCAATACCAGCTACTGGCGCCTTGATTGGCACCCCACCAGCCATAAGGGCAAGAGTTCCCGCACAGATAGAAGCCTGAGATGAAGAACCGTTTGATTCCAAGACTTCTGCTACCAAACGGATAGCGTATGGGAATTTCTCCAAACTTGGCAAAACTTGAGCAAGTGCACGCTCACCGAGAGCACCGTGACCAATTTCACGACGACCTGGCGCACCGTAGCGTCCAGTTTCCCCTACAGAATATTGAGGGAAGTTATAGTGGTGCATAAAGCGTTTCTTATACTCTGGATCCAAACCATCAATGATTTGAGTTTCACCCATCGGAGCCAAGGTCAAGACTGAAAGAGCTTGAGTTTGGCCACGAGTGAAGAGACCAGAACCGTGTACACGAGGAAGGAAGTCAACAACCGCATCCAAAGGACGGATTTCATCGACCTTACGACCATCAGGACGAACCTTATCTTCTGTAATCAAACGGCGCACTTCTGCGTGTTCCATTTGTTCCAGGATTTCAGCCACATCACGCATGATACGGTCAAATTCTTCGTGGTCCGCATATTTTTCTTCGTAAACAGCAGTCACTTGGTCTTTAACTGCTTGAGTTGCAGCTTCACGGGCCAATTTTTCTTCTACTTGAACTGCCTTTTGAAGGTCGCTGTTGTAGGCTGCGATGATTTCAGCTTGTAATTCAGCGTCTACATGAAGCAATTCTACTTCTGCTTTTTCTTTCCCAACAGCCGCAACGATTTCTTCTTGGAAGGCAATCAATTCTTTGACAGCTTCGTGCCCTTTAAGAAGGGCTTCCAACATGATTTCTTCTGACAATTCTTTAGCACCAGACTCTACCATGTTGATGGCGTGCTTGGTACCTGCTACTGTCAATTCAAGGAGAGATTGCTCTGCTTGTTCTTGCGTAGGGTTGATGATGATTTGACCATCCACATAACCCACTTGGACCCCAGCGATTGGTCCGTCAAATGGAATGTCTGAGATAGAAAGCGCTAAAGATGAACCAAACATAGCTGCCATTGGCGCAGATGCATTTTCATCGTAAGAAAGAACCGTATTGATGACTTGGACTTCATTACGGAAACCTTCCGCAAACATAGGACGGATTGGACGGTCAATCAAACGCGCTGTCAAAGTCGCATCCGTTGAAGGACGTCCTTCACGTTTCATAAAGCCACCAGGAAACTTCCCAGCCGCATACATTTTTTCTTCGTAGTTGACTTGAAGAGGGAAGAAATCCCCAGTTGCCATCTTCTTAGACATAACGGCCGCAGTCAAGACAGTTGACTCACCGTAACGCACGACAACAGAGCCATTTGCTTGCTTAGCAACCTGACCAGTCTCTACGATTAACTCACGACCCGCAAAAGTCGTTTGAAACACTTGTTTTGTCATTTTAATCCCCTTTGGATTGATGAAATTATACGCCTTGCCTACAAAAATCAAGATACTAAGCCGTTAAGCAACTCAAAGGAAAATAGTAAATCGGACGACGGAGCGACTGCTCCTAGGCAGATTTATCTTTTTCCACAGAGTTGTAGGCGAGTTCAATTACACAAGATATACATCATTAGAAAGGTTTGATACTAAAGCATCTAAACCTTTCACGCTAATCGCTATCAGGCGATTAGCTAAATGCTTTACTAACTCTCTCGTCAAATAATAACGATTTGACTCACTCGTGTCGCTCCAACCACATTTGAAAAAGCCTTTAAAACTTTAATACCCTCATCTTTGTATCAAGTACGTACAGAATCTATTTTATCATATTTTCTTAAAAAGTGCGGTCTTTACCATTAAAAAGGAACCATTCCCCTCAGCTGAGAAGAATGGTTTGCTTTTTATTATCCTAGAGACTGATGATTAAACAAGGCATGTGTTGCTTGGTGGATGTATTTTGCTGTTTCAGCATTGTTCATGGTGTAAAGATGCACACCAGCCACATCCTGAGTTACCAAGTCCACGATTTGGTCCACTGCATAGGCAAGTCCTGCTGCTCTGAGCGACTCAGGGTCATGCTCATACTTGTCTAAGATGGCTTTAAATTTGCGTGGAAGATGGATATTCTCACAAGTCTTCAAGAGGCGGAGAGCCTGATTTCGATTCAGAATTGGCATAATTCCTGCATGAATGGGAACATCAATCCCAGCCAAGATGCACTTGTCTTGAAAATCATAGAAACGCTCATTGTCAAAGAAAAGCTGAGTTACGAGGCTCGAACAACCTGCATCTACTTTCTTCTTAAGATTTTGAATATCTGAAATCTGATTTGGTGAATCTGGATGACCTTCTGGATAACAAGCGCCAACAATATCAAAGTGAGGGGCTTGTTCCTTGATGAACTCAATCAAGTCAGTTGCGTAGCGAAAATCCTTTTGTGGTTCCACATCTGGAATAATATCCCCACGAAGAGCCAAGATTTTCTGCACCCCAACCTTGTCCAAGTCTGCAATAGTTTCAGCAACCTTGTCCTTGGTCAAATAGATGGCTGGCAAGTGAGCAATAGTCGGAATCGCCAAGTCATTTTGGATAAAATCAGCCAAACGGACCGTCGTTTCCTTGATATTAAATTTATTATTGCTGGCAGTCACACTGATAAAGTGAGGAGCCAACTCCTGCATATTTTGAAGAGCAGAAATAATGTTATCATTACCCACGGCTGGGTTTGGAGGGAACACTTCAAATGAGAGTGACGGTGTTTGGCGTGACATAGTCATTATCCTTTTCTAGTTGATTTTTTCGTTAGCTGGACTCTTAGAATCCAAATGAAACAGGCAGATTGACCAAACAGTGCTTCCAGAGAAATCTTATCTTACAATTTCTCACGCGCAGCTTTAGCTGCTTCAACAAGGCGGATCAAGCTTTCTTTTGTTTCTGGAATACCACGTGTTTTCAAACCACAGTCAGGGTTAATCCAAACTTTCTTGCTTGGCACTTTAGCAAGGATGGCTTCGATTGTATGGTCGATTTCGCCTTCATTTGGCACACGAGGAGAGTGGATATCGTAAACCCCAGGTCCCACTTCTGTTTGGAAGTTTTTCGCTTTGAGTTCGTCCAAGATTTCAAGGTTTGAACGGCTAGCCTCAAATGAGATAACGTCCGCATCCATGTTGTCGATAGCTGGGATGATATCTGTAAATTCTGAGTAACACATGTGAGTGTGGATTTGTGTGTCTGGTGCTACTGTTGAGTGTACCAAGCGGAAGGCAGGAATAGCCCAGTCAAGGTAGTCTTCGTACCAGTCGCTACGACGGAGTGGCAATTTCTCACGAAGAGCAGCCTCGTCGATTTGGATGATTTTCACACCAGCAGCTTCAAGGTCAAGCACTTCATCCTTGATAGCAAGGGCGATTTGAAGAGTAGAATCCTTGATAGAGATGTCTTCACGTGGGAATGACCAGTTGAGAATAGTTACTGGTCCAGTCAACATACCTTTAACAGGTTTGTTTGTACGGCTTTGTGCATAGCTAGACCATTTAACAGTGATAGGGTTAAGACGAGTGACATCACCCCAGATGATTGGTGGTTTCACCCCACGCATACCGTATGATTGTACCCAACCATTTTTAGAGAAGAGGTAACCTGACAAGTTTTGACCGAAGTACTCAACCATGTCATTACGCTCAAACTCACCGTGAACAAGGACATCAAAGTCGATATCTTCTTGCCATTTGATCCATTCATCAATTGTTTCAGCAAGGAAAGCATCGTACTCTTCTTGAGACAATTCACCTTTACGGTAAGCCAAACGTTTAGCACGAACTTCTTTTGTTTGAGGGAATGAACCGATAGTTGTTGTTGGAAGAGCTGGAAGTTTGAAAGCTTCTTCTTGGATAGCTTCACGTTCTGCAAAGGCTGGCAAACGAGTGTAGTCTGCGTCTGTCAAGCCAGCGATACGCGCACGAAGTTCCGCATTTTCACCAACACGCTCAGTCGCAAAGAGTTCTTTGTTAGCTGCAAGTGCTTCTTCACCTTGACCATTGCGGATAGCATCCAAATCACGAATCTCATCCAATTTTTCAACTGCAAAGGCAAAGTGGTTCAAGATTGCTGGTTCAAATTCTTCATTAGCAGTTGTAAATGGCACATGAAGAAGTGAGCATGAGCTTGTCAAGACAATATTTTCAGCTGGAATTTGCTCAAGAACAGCCAAGCTCTTTTCGTAGTTGTTGCGCCAGATGTTTTTACCATTGACAATACCTGCGTAGAGAGTCTTGTCAGCTGGGAAGCCACCTTTAACGAGTTCAAGAGTTTTCTTACCTTCAACGAAGTCAAGACCGATAGCATCTACTGGCAAGTTCACAAGGTCAGAGTAGACATCACGTACATCACCGAAGTAAGTTTGAAGCAAGACTTCAAGACCTTTCTTATCAGCCAATAGTTTGTTGTAGAGGTTCAAGAAGAGAGCTTTTTCTTCAGCTGTCAAATCTTTGACAAGAGCCGCTTCATCCAATTGAATGCGAGTCGCACCAAGTTCAGCCAATTTTGCAAAAACTTCTTGGTAAGCAGCAACTAAGCTGTCTACGAAGTCTTCTGCTTTCACGCCTTCTTCAAAGTCTGACAATTGAAGGAAAGTGAATGGACCTACAAGAACTGGACGAGTGTTGAGACCAAGTTCTTTAGCTTCTTGGAACTCATCAAAGATCTTGTGACCAGCCAATTTTACTTGAGTGTCTTTTTCAAATTTAGGAACGATGTAGTGGTAGTTGGTGTTGAACCATTTCTTCATTGGAAGGGCGCGAACGTCCCCTTTTTCTCCTTGGTAACCACGACCCAAAGCGAAGTAGCGCTCAAGGTCAGACAAGTCCAAGTTTTGAACGGATGCAGGTACCACGTTGAAAAGGAAAGCTGCATCTAGGAAGTTGTCATAGTGAGAAAAGTCATTTGATGGAATTTCAGTGATGCCTTTTTCTTTGACGATGTTCCAGTGTTTAGCACGCAATTCTTTTGCTGCTGCAAGGAGTTCTTCTTCTGTGATTTCTTTTCTAAAGTATTTTTCAGTTGTAAATTTTAACTCGCGGAATTCGCCCAAACGAGGGAAACCGATGATTGTAGTTGACATGATGTGTCCTCCAAAATTTGTTGTTGAAACTATCTTAACAGAAAAGAAATCATCTGTATAATTGTAAAAAATTAGGCTTTGATATAGTTTGAAACTATATCTCTGTTTTAGACAAAAGAAAAAGATTTGAGACAAATGCCTCAAATCCTTTGTGTAGCTTGTTTTTAACTATATTTCAGTTAGACTAGTCAAACGCGTCATTAGTAATTCTTATAAGTGACTATGGCTTGTTATTCGAAAAGACTATAGGTTGATTCCCTTCTCTCAGAGATTAGCCAGACACTCCTCATAGTAGGCATAGTCATGCTCACTATAGATAGGACTTTTCAGCTTTTCCTCTGCTAAATTTTGATAAGGAGGGCAGGTCTTACCACGATAGTTTTTATCCAACCACTCTTGACTGACATTGTAGCCACGACGAGCCATTTCCTTCATGATCAAGTCATGATAGGCATAGAGACGATAGGGCGAGTGGGTAAAGACATAGTCCACCGTTGCATGCTTTCTGCCCCAGCCATTGCCACGCAGGGCGCAACACTCTCGATGTTGCCCCAAGAGTTGAGGACGTGGAAGTTGTGAAATCAAAGCCTCATGCCAAAGTCTCATGGGAGTCTCCTTTCAGTAAAGTCGAATGTTGCAAGTAGGTATTTGGGTAACGTTCAAGCAAATCTCGAGTCTTAGCGATTAAGTCTTCTTTAGAAGCCTGACCAAAGCGGTAGCGATCCAACAAGAGCATATAATCTTTGCGCTCATCATCTGTCGCTTGCTTTTTAAAATAGCCCCAAATATGCTGAAAGGCATTGCAAACCTGACCCCTGTGTTCTGGAATCTGGCAGGCACGGTCAATCATCTCCTGAACCTGACTCACCTCCACCTCTTCATTCTTGAGATACTGGCGAATCTCATTGTAAATATTGCTGGAATGGCTCAAAACAAGGTATTTGTTTTGAGCCCAGAGTTGTTGGCATTGGGATTTCTGATTAGTCTGTTCCATCTTTCTCCTTGCTTTTTATTAGTTTCCAGGAAATATGGAAACAAAGTTATATCTTAAAAATGAGCGAATTATGAATGGAATAGGAGCGAATGAATAGTGGTTTTTGTAGTTTCTGATTTTTCTAATAAACCTTGTTTGACAATACTTAAATACCTGAATAAGTCTCTACTAACAACTGAATCTTACGTAAAACTTCTTGCTTTTTCCGTTCACGTGCTCCCTGTCGACGAGAAGTTGGTGGAATAATCGAATCCAAATCAGTCCCACTGTTTTCAGCATAACCTCGTTGAATTGATTTGTCAATGAATAATTGGTAATCAGCTACAAGTTTCTCAGACTCAGCTAGGTCATGGATTGCGATTTTCTTGCGCTCCTTACCATATTCATAGAAAGCATTGATAATTCCATCATGGTCTTTCAATTTTTGCAAATCAGTGTCATTGATAAACCCGATAACCAACGCTTCTTTGGCACGAATATCGATACTAGAACGAATTACACGACTAACTTCTGCTTTCATTACTTCTTTAGACTCAGAATTCTTAGATTTTTCAACAATCAATGCAAGAATGTAGTCCAGATTAATCTCATCTGTTTTTAAGAGTTCGATTTCAAATTCAACATCTGAAAGATCAACATCCAAATCCTTGGTCTTTTCATAATTTTTAAGGTTCAAAAATTCATCTCGAATTTCCACATAAGTGCTTCTTAAATCCTGAAGATAACCTTCTGAAATAGGTTTGTCGATTTCTTGAAATTCGTCATAATTTCGAAGAACATTATCAAGCTTCAACAACTCACCAAATAACTTAACAAACTCCTTCTTATCAAGCTCTGTTTCAATTTCTTGCGGATTCGGGAATCTTTCCAGAATTTCCTGACAAACTGCAGTATAGCCTTTGACCTCGATACCCGTTACTTGGTCAACGAAACCATCCATATATTCACTAAAGCTTTTTTCTAAGATGATTTCAAGCTTATTGGTGTCTCCAAAAGTCTTAATAGCTTCTTGCGTAGCCTTTTCTAAATCACGGAAACAAACAATATTCCCAAAAGGTTTAACCTTATTAAAAATCCGATTGGTTCTCGAGAATGCCTGAATCAAACCATGATAACGTAGATTTTTATCAACAAAGAGTGTATTCATAGTCGGGGCATCAAATCCCGTTAAGAACATACCGACCACAATCAGCAAATCCACTTCCTTGGATTTAACGCGTTTAGAAAGGTCACGATAGTAATTTTGGAACTCCTTCCCATCAGCTGAGAAGTTGGTCTTGAACATGTGATTATAGTCGTCAATCGCTCTAGAAAGAAACTCTTTAGAAGATAGAGGCATGGCTATATCTTGAGGCTCTAGCTCTTCATCTTGAATTTCTCCATAAGCTGACTGTTCTTCATTAGGCGCAAAACTAAAGATAGTTGCAACTTTCAATCGTTTAGCTTCTGGTAAAGCTGCTTGCTGTCGTTGGAGTTCTTCATAGTATAATTTTGCTGCTTCAATACTTTGTACAGCCAGCATGGCATTAAATCCAGACAATTGTTTTTGTTTATGAGTATAGTGTTGATTTCGGTGTGTTTTGGTGTTATAAACTCGAAGCAAGTATTCGGTAATAGTCGCGATCCGTTCTGGGTGAAGAAGAAGTTCTTTTTCCATCTTTTTCAACTTCTTCTCATCGACCTCACGACCGACCGCTTTTTCTGCATCCCTGTACTTATTAATTTCAGGCTTGATATAGTTGTAATCAACCTTGAACTTCAAGACTTTTTTATCTCGAATAGCATCCGTGATAACGTAGTTATGAAGTTGCTCCCCAAAAACTTCTTGAGTTGTTTCTCCCGTTAAACTATTTTCTGGGAAAATCGGTGTACCTGTAAAACCAAATAGAGCGTACTGTTTAAATGCCTTCTTAATGCGCTTTTGAGCCTTCCCAAACTGAGAACGATGACACTCGTCAAAAATCAAGACACATTTCTTAGCATAGACTTCATGATTAGGATTCGCAGTAATAAACTTATTTAACTTTTGAATAGTTGTGACAACGATCCGATCATCATTTTCTTCGATACTGCGTTGTAGTTCTTTTGTATTGTTACTACCATTAACTGAATTTGGTTGGAATTTTTGATATTCCTTCATAGTTTGATAGTCTAAGTCTTTTCTATCTACAACGAATATCACTTTGTCAATGTAATCCAACTCTGTCGCTAAGCGCGCAGTCTTAAAGCTGGTCAAGGTTTTCCCTGACCCTGTCGTATGCCAGATATAGCCACAAGCATTGATTGTTCCAAAATTCTTCATCTCGTTCGAGGAATGAATTTTTCTCAAAATACTCTCAGTAGCTGCTATCTGATAAGGGCGCATGATGAGCAAGGTATTATCCACATCAAAAACACAATACTTGGTCAAAACTTCCAAGAGGACACGCTTGCTTAAGAAAGTAACAGTAAAATCTTCCAATTCGTGAATAGTCTTATTCTTACGGTCCGCCCACTCACAGGTAAACTCATAATGATTTTTATTCTGAGCTGTTGTATTTGCAAAGTAGCGTGTATAAGTGCCATTCGAAATCACAAAAATCTGAACATACTTATACAAAGAATTTTCGCTGTTAAAGCTTTCCTTACTATAACGGTGAACCTGATTAAAGGCTTCTTGCAGACTAACTCCCCGCTTCTTCAATTCAATCTGAACTAGCGGAAGACCATTGACTAAAATGGTCACATCATAACGGTTGGTATGACTCCCCACTTGCGTCACTTGGTTGATGACCTGCATACTGTTGTTGTGAATGTTTTTCTTGTCAAGGATGAAAATATTTTTAATCCGTCCATCATCAAAAACAAAGTCATAGATATGATTTTCTTGGATTTTTCGTGTTTTTTCAACCAATCCTTCATTGGGACAATCTAAATACTCGACTACAAAACGTTGCCATTCAGCATCCGTAAACGTAACCTTATTAAGCTTTTCAATTTGGACCTTTGCATTCGCTAAAAGCTCCGCAGGTGTATGGATATCCAATCGTTCATAATTGAGACCATTGACTAAATCCATAAGCAATTGTCTTTCCAAATCTGCCTCAGACTGAAATTCTCTATCTGTGCGATACTCTGGTTGATACTCAGCCAAGAGAATCCCTTCATTTGTTTCCGCAATTACTTCATGTACTTTTGAATAATCAACCATAGTATGCTTCCTTTTATTGTATTAATTGAGATTCTTTCTCAAAATGATTCAAGAATCTATCTAGTAAAGTTTAATAATTGTTCTCGCCAGTATTCATACTGTTTCTGTCTTAGTTCGATTTCTTTTGGAAGGCCCTCAGAAAGAGAGTTGGTTAAAGTGTTGAAATTGTCAAGAATAGAGACGATTCTTTTTTGTTCGGAAAGGGGTGGTAAGATAAACTTATATTGCATAATAGCTTTCTTATCTCCTCGAGGCATCTTAGAACCTTTTGAATATTGTACATCATAATAAAAGAATCGATCATCTGACAAAATATAATATAAATATTTATTTTCCATACAAGGAACTACAGAATTTTGAATTGCCAAGACATCTCCACTTGTCCCACCAGCTTGATTAGAAAACCAAATTTTTTTGAGATAAGGTCTGATATTACCAATCAATATATCACCCTTATTATAGGTTGTAACACTTCCTTGATCAGGCAAAAATGTAGCAACTGCTTTCCCTCTTCTATCTTGCAACAAATTATCAACTCCAACATAAGTTTCAGGAGTTAAATCTGTCACACTGATCCTCTTTTGACTATATTCTGCAACTGCTCCCAACTCCACTTGAATTGGACCAAATACCCACTGTAAAAGCTTGATAATAGCGGAGTTATCCCACTCCTCTACTCTACTCTACTCTCAGTGTACTCGCCTTCGGCGACGAAGGTCAAGAGTTTTTCTCTAAAATATTCATACTGTTTTTGGCGTAGTTCAATCTCTTTTGGTAGTCCGATGTTTAGGTCATTACAAACCATATCAAAGTTGTCTAGAACTTGAACAATGCGAGATTGGATTTCAAGGGAAGGGACGGGAATTTTATACTTCTTTACCAAAGCATCAGAAATTGCTGGATAACTTGCTCCACTCTGATTTTCTTCCAAGTATTTATAAAAATCACTTGATGAAAATATATGATATACGTAGTTAGGTAAAACCTCACCATTTGTTCTAAAAACATAAAATCCTGTACTACAAATCTGGTCATTGTAGTCATCTGTAATTTTAGTAAAACGTTTCAAAGTTGGCCTTGTCGTCCCTAAGATAATATCATTTGATTTGACAATCTTTTGAGCTCTACTTGGAGCAGTTGATTTAGTTATTGATGTAGTCTCAGTAATCTTATTAGAAACTCTATCTACTGACGATAAATCTATATATTTAAGTTTTTCATCATCTCCAACTTTATTCCAAGAAATATTACTTGTTCTTTCAGAAACTGCATCAAGTGTCTTCCACTCAACTTGATAAACCTCATCTTCAAATGACAAGAGTTTATCTCTATAAAAAGAATATTGCTTTTTACGTGAGGTCAATTCTGAGGTCAATTCTGTAACATACTCTGTCATTTTGTCAAGTTTTTCCACGATTTTTTCTTGAATTTCTAGAGAAGGAATGGGGATTTTAACTTTATCAAGAATAGCTTGAGTTAAACTAGGTCTTGTCGGATTAGTTGCCATTTCTTCCAATTTTACAGAAGTTAAATAATAATAAAAATACTTTGGAATAATCTGATTTTCATCAATCTCAGTATAGTAAATGGTATCAACATTCCAGAAAGCTTTTTCTATATAGAACAAGTTAGAAATAGAACCTTTCCTAGGAATTAAAACTGTTGGTTTGTCATAAGAATAATCTGAAACAAATTCTCCCATTTCTCCACCACTTCCATATACTGGTACTTCCCCACTTGGAAGAGTTTTCCAATCCTTTCCATTCTTCAATATAGCAACATCTTTAAGTACTTTCCACTCAACGGGACAGTTCTGGATTTCTTCTAGGATGTTCATCACTTACCTCCTTCCTTGGCTAGATTTTCAATACTTTTGATTTCCTTGAGGTAATCTTTTTCAACTTGACTAAGGGTCTTGGCTTGGTAGCTCTTATATTCCTTATCCACCTTATGCTTCATCTGTTCACGAGAGATAGAACCACTGTTAGCTAGCAAGTCTTCCCCAGTAGCCTGAAGGATACGATCTACGTGAGCCACCCAGTCAGCCATGGTCATGATTTCTTCTCGCTCTGCCTGTCTTTCAGCAAAGTCTAAATATCCCGATACAAGCTGATTAAGCCCACGAAGTTCCTTTTCTGTCAGATAGTTCTTGGCAACTTTTGCTTCAGTCAGAGTAGGAAGGTCTCCCTTAAAAGTGGTCAAGCCCATAAACTCCTTTTCACTATCAACACGATTGTAGATGAGTTCGCTGGCAGTACTGTGGTGAATGGCGTAATGCATCTTATTTTGCACTGTCGCAAAGAATTTCTTTGCCTCTGGTGAATTTGCATTGTAGTCACTAGATGTCGCGAAAAGATCTAAAACCTGACGGTAAAAGGCTTTTTCACTTGAGCGAATGTCTCGGATTCTTTCAAGGAGTTCTTTAAAGTAAGAGCCCCCACCCAAATTTTTCAAGCGCTCATCATCCATAGCGAAGCCCTTAATCAGATACTCTTTCAAGATTGTCGAAGCATAGAGTCTGAACTGAATGCCACGAGGAGATCGAACTCGATAACCAATCGCCAAAATCATATCGAGATTATAGTAGGCGACATTTCGCTGAACACTTCTATTCCCCTCATTTTGAACTGTCAACTTATAGTTGACAGTTGCCTCTTCCGATAATTCTCCATCTTCAAAAATAGCCTTGATATGTTTACTAATATTTTGCTTGGAAGTTTGAAAGAGCTCAGCTAGTTCTTGTTGGGTCAGCCAAACCGTTCCATTATCCAAGTGGAGTTCAATAGCTGACTCACCATCATCTGTTCTATAGAGAATTACATCATTTGCCATAGCTCAGCTCCTCTACAATCTTGTCTATCTCTGCACGCAAGTAGTCAATTTTGGCAACAGTCTCAGCGATTTCTTTATTGAGAACATCGATATCAATCTTCTCACGTGTATCTTCTTGTTCGACATAGGTTGAGACAGATAGGTTATAATCCTGCTCTGAACCAATCACATCATTATCAACAAGAGCCGCTTTATAGTCTACGCTTTGACAATTAGTAAATAATTCAATAATGTGCTCAATATTGTCATCCGTCAAGACATTATTATTGGTTTCTTTCTTAAATTCTTTACTCGCATCAATAAAGAGTGTTTTATTTTCAACTTTATTCTTCGCTAGAACTAAAATCGTGGTCGCAATAGAAGTTCCGAAGAAGAGATTGTCTGGGAGGGAAATTACTGCTTCAACAAAGTTGTTATCTACTAGATACTGACGAATGGTCTTTTCAGCTCCTCCACGATAGAAAATGCCTGGGAAACAAACAATTGCTGCTCGACCTTTATTGGACAAGTGATTGAGACTATGCATGATAAAGGCAAAGTCAGCTTTTGACTTAGGAGCTAGTTTCCCTGCTGGAGCAAAACGGTCATCGTTTATCAGAGTTGGATCTCCATCTCCCACCCATTTGACAGAGTATGGAGGGTTAGAAACGATAGCATCAAACGGCTTTTCTTCCAAATGCTGAGGATTTAAAAGGGTATCTCCTCGCTTAATATCAAAGTTGTTGTAGTTGATATTGTGTAAGAACATATTCATACGAGCCAAGTTGTAGTTGGTCATATTGATTTCCTGACCAAAGAATCCATCCTCTAGAATATGGTCTTCATATTGTTTTTTCATTTGAAGAAGGAGAGAGCCTGAACCACATGTTGGGTCATAGACCTTATTAATCTTGTCCTTACCGACCATCACTAGGCGAGCTAGTAATTTTGAGACTGTCTGAGGAGTGAAAAATTCACCACCACTTTTTCCTGCATTACTAGCATAGTTAGAAATCAAGAACTCATAGGCATCACCAAAGGCATCGATGTCATTTTCCTCGAAGTTACCAAAGTTAATGCTATTGATACCATTTAGAATGTCAGAAAGTCGTTTATTTTTTTCCGGAACAGTTCCACCAAGGATATTGCTTCGTGTATCCAAGTTATCAAACAAACCTTTGATATCATCCTCTGATTTGAAGCCAATCGCTGATTTCTCAATAGCTTGGAAAATATTGGCTAAATCTTCGTTTAAATTTTCATTTTGTGAAGTATCCTTGACTACATTTTCAAATAGTTGACTCGGAAGGATAAAGAATCCCTTATCCTCAACTGTCCCTGGTTTAAAATCTTGCTCAGCTTCTTGGTCACTCAATTCAGCATAACGGAATTCTAGATCCCCAGCCTCATGCTCAGCGCGGTCAAAATAATCAGCCATATGCTCTGAAATAAAGCGATAGAAAAGGATACCTAGGATATATTGCTTAAAATCCCAACCATCTACAGCACCACGAACATCGTCCGCAATCGCCCAAATCTTACGATGCAGTTCCTTGCGTTCTGCATTTTCTTTACTTGCCATTTTTACTTCCCTTATTAAATAAATGTATTATCTCTTCTATTTTATCATATTTTAATAAAACCCACTCGAACTAGGAAGGACGAGTGGGTTAGAAATGTTTTTAGGGTAACTTCTCAAAGTAACTTCCACTTGGCTAGCCGAAGTGGAAATTAGTCTAAA
>NZ_CAUQCP010000028.1:0-30252 GCF_963516575.1 uncultured Streptococcus sp. | reverse complement strand
CACGGAGGGATTCCCCTTTAAACTCTAAATCTCCTTCATATTGTCTATCTAAACCACTGATGATGTTTAGTAGACTGGTTTTGCCACAGCCTGACGGCCCGTAAATCGCTGTAATTTTACCTTTTGCAATCTGCAGGTTTATATTCTTTAAAGCCTGTTCTTGATGTTTACCGTCCAAAGTGTAAAACTTTGAAATATTTTTAATGGATAAAATGGACATTCTTATCTCCTTTAATTACTTTTGACAACATATGTCGATATAAACTACAATAAATAACACTGATATAAACTATATTTAACAATATCAAGCCCCATAAACCAAATAGTTTAATTTGATTGAATAATAAGCAAACCATAACTGGTACGAAGCGAATAATGTACAACGTTATCCTTGTATTTATAGGAATTGAAAAAGCATCTAATTCTTTCGCATCTTTAAACTCATATCGTTTAAAAATCAAGACCTCTATAAATTGTATACTTTGGCACAGTAAATAGGCAAACACCATCCCTAATAAGAATATCGATATTTGTAATATACTATACTGAACATACCATAAAAAGATAGGAATAGGCACTGCTGGTAATACCCAACCAAAAAGCTCCCAAGATACTATTTAACCAAACTGTATTTTCTCTGTAATATGTTTCGGTTTGATGGCTAAATAAAAAGGTATTGTTATCTAATTAAATCACTCAAAACATTGATTAATTCTTCTTTTTGGACAGAAGTCAATCTCTTCTTGCTGGCATCATGATCATCTACTGTTCCCACATGAACTTTTACATTTGCATTTTTATCAATAGCTACTACAAAAGGAACGGATAAACCATCCTCACCTGTGTACTGCTTATAAAATTTTTCTAGAATCCCATTTTGTCTATTTGTATAGTTTTTATCTCTTACATTAACAACGAATGCCGTCTTTTTATGTTCTGATAAAACTTCATTAAAAACTGGCAATAACTCTACACACCACGGACAAGTGGGGAAACCAAAATAATAAATCCCTTCTTTTTTCCTAACTAACTTGTGTATAATTTGTTCAGAATCTTCATGCACAAATACCGGTAATCGATCGTTATATGTATTTGCTTGAGTAACTGAGTTTGAAAAATAATAACCAATTACAAACAGTGCGACTATCGAAAACACTCCCAGTAAATATTTAAGTTTCAATTCTTTTTCCTCTTTTCTTTTTTATCATCTGCATAAGAGATAGGAAAATAACCTCTCCATCACCTGTAATTGGTATCAAGTTAAATAGATTTAAAAGACAAGTAATTTTTAAAATAATTGTATATATATTTAATTCTATAAAAAATCCTATAAAGACTAAAAACAACGGGGAAATAATCGATATAAGCAGATTATCCAAAGGTTGATATCTATTTTCATAATATACTTGAAATTTTAATGGTGGCAAAAAAGTTAGTTTCGGACTATATCTCAATAAATGCGCGATGAAAATATGGAGTAACTCGTGTAATATCAATCCACCTAAAATAGAAAATATATATAATACTCCTAATGTCAAAATCATTTTGTCCCTCTTTTAAATGTATAAATTATAGCAGATACAAAGATAGAGTATATAGCAAATGTAACAACTATCTGAGGAGTTAGTCCAAATGTAGTAGAAATTTCATGAGCAGTGACATGATTATCAATTGAAATCCCAAGCAAGGTCGTCACACTTTGAGAACTTTCTCCCCCAATAGAAAATAATTTTACCAAGGTCTCGATAACCAACAAAAACAAATAAGTAACAACTGTAACACTAAAATATTTACTATAATTTTTCATTTCTAACCTTTCTAACAATCATAAAATGGAGAACTATTAGTGAAAACAATACTAATAATTCCATTCCTAGCATATTTGAAAACACACCAAATGCAACAAATAAACTCATTAACAATAAAACCGATGTAAATTCATTCAGACTACCATACGATTTAGGAAATAGATATCCTAGTAATAAACTCGCAACTGAAAAGCTCATCCCTTTTAACAGAGAATGAATCGTAATAATACTTAATAACCACATCAAGACACTTGGAAGTGACAATAACATAATTAAACAGAATTGATAGAACCAATCCATCTTATAGCTAATTCTTATCAGATCAAACTGTTTGCGGAATAAAGCAGTTACATCCGCAAAATGCAGTAGTAGAATACCAGCAAATGGTAACAACGATCCTCCCACGATTATTCCTATATTTATTCCGCTTTGAATCGTGACAATAGTGCATATTGTAAAAAATAGCAATAAAATCCCAATATTTTGCTTATTTCGAAAAATCGTCTTTTCCACAACTGGCATTCTTATATATCTCCGAGATATAAAAATGTTCTCTTTCGTAGGATATGAATATATGATTAAACTAAACATACAAAATAAACAGATTGCTACACTAAATGATATTATGATATATGATGATAAATTAGTAACGTTGTTGGCTAAAGTACTTTCAAATTCATATCTAAAATGGAAAAAATAGTATAGCGTCGATAACAGTAAAATAAAATAATGTATAGAGAAAACAACAGATACTAAGCTTTTTCTTACAAACCAAGTTATTTTAAATATTCGAGTACAGCACTCAAGTAGGATAACTGTAATCAAAAATGTTAAAAATTGTGTTATGGAAAATAGTATCCCCTCGAAAAAGCTATCTGTGATTAGTTTAATAGTAGGTACAGCAATAACTGAAACCAATCCATAAATAGTCAACATTACAATAATTTTAAACAGCACATACGCTCTATACACCACAATATTTTGATGAGGCAATGCTTTGACAAAAAATAGTGACGATTTATCTAAACTTACAGTAGTCTCTACAAAAACAAAACTGACGATAGCTAATGTAATTGTATTACTGAAATAACTAAAAAACGTTATCGCCTGCCCCTTATGCAACAAACTATTATCAACTGCTGACAAATTTGATGAAATGTGATTTAGCTCACTCATATTATACATAAAGTAAGCAAAATAAAGAGAAAAAAATATAGCAAAGAAAATAGTTTTTCTAATTTTCGAAGAGAAAAAAGGGCGATTTAATATTCCTTTTAGTGCGCTATTAATAAAAAATTCAACCAGAAACAAAACTTGTTTTAATCCATTGGATTTTATCATAAACACTCTCCATTAATGAAATTTTCTTTACTAAATCTTCAGCAGTCCCTGAAAATAGAGATAATTTACCATTTCTCATCAAATATATATTATCTGAAAATTTTTCAACAACTAACTTATTATGTGACACCAATACAATACTTGACTTCTTTGATATAACTTTTAACAATTCCGTCAGCAGTAACTCCGTTTCAAAATCCAACCCGCTAAAAACCTCATCACATAATATATATTCAGCATTTGATAAAAGAGCTGCAATAATCTGAATTTTTTTCTTCATACCAAATGAGTAACTTTCAATTAACTGATTTTGTGCTGATTCTAACCCAAATAAATCAATAAAATCAGGTATTAACAATCGATTAGAATGAACATATCTTGATAAAATAAAATGTAAGTACTCTATACCTGTCATAAACTCAGGAAGATAAAAGTCAGAAGGAATATAGAATAACTTTGATTTATAGTTATCGCTACTATAAGAAAAACTATCGACAAAAATCTCTCCCGAATCCATTGACTTCATCCCTACTATACAATCCATCAATGTTGTCTTACCACTTCCGTTGACCCCAACAATAACAGTCACTCCTTTTTCAGGGAAAGATATTGTTACGTCATTCAGCACTATCCGATTTTTATACTTCTTACTCAGGTTCTTTATTTCAATCATTTCTAACCTCGTTAATTAAAAGCTACTTCTATCTATCTTTTACAGTTAAAAGTTACATGGACTAAATCAGGAATACCAATTTTGATACCACCAACAAACGTTCCTCCGACCCATGTACAGTAAACAGCATATCCAATCGCACCGATAACTGAAATCAATACAACAACAGCCCAAATCCATTTTACTGTTACAGTTGTAGCATATTTATTTTCTAAAAACGAAATATAACTATTAAGCATTTTTTCTTCTCCTTTTCTTCAAACCTATTTTAATTTTCTAAAAAAATCAAAATCTCTAAATGTTCTATTACTCTCCAACGTCATATCAAGTCCTACACTTACTTCTTGAACCAGAATAAGTGCATTTTTTTCTATTCCAATTATGGGATAGATTTTTAATCTTTTAGACTTTATTGTAATCAAATCCAATAAATAGCCGTTAACTCTTATTTCTACTTGAATAAGATTTGATAGTGTTTGTCGAATGAGCAGTACATCTCCAACTTCTGACATACCAGTCAATAAAACATTGTTTATTCTTTCAAATTCTAGCACGCTTCTCACCTTCATAAAAATAGCAACAATTGTCTATTTCCACCAAAGCAAAGTTCCTAAAAGTGAAAAAAACTGAACCATCTTTAACTACCTCCCTTGTTATAAATGAAGTTAATGATAAATTACATTATTCAATAACTTTTCCAGTAAGCAAAAATTTAGTAAGCTTCTTGCTTACATATTGGATTATATCAGTTTATAAAAAATTCTCCAATGACAGAAATGTCACTACTTTATTTAAACTGGTAAAATTAGAGAAAAAAGCTATCTAAACTAATCTTCAAAAATATTACATTTCTCAAAATATAATATAAATTAGACTAGACAAAAAATTAATTCAAAGCTAACATTTAAAACGTCTTTCCATAATAAAAGGCATAATATCAAAGTTTTTGTATAACTGATATTATGCCTTTTATTGTGAAAACATTTACTTCATTTGCTCCTGAAATCAAGTTTTTCTCAGAATCTTTTATTATCCTCAGTCCATTCCTTATCTAAACTAACGATTAACTGCTCATTACCAAACATCCTCGCCATCATTTTTGCTTCTTCATACTTTTGTTTTGCTGTATCATAATCAGTCTGAATATAATATTTCCATTCGACCATAAGTACAATCGGTTGCTTTTGAAAATCTCGTGTTTTTTCAGAAATCCAATTCAGTTTTTCCACAGCTAACTTAAATAACTCTAAATCATTCAATAATTCACAACTGCCTAGCCCTGCAAATAACACATCACGAACAAGAAATAAATCGTCTGTACCGCTATTTTCTACGTTATTACACACTTTTTGAAACATTAATTGAAGTTTCTGCTGTTCGCTACTAGATAACTGTCCTTTTTTTATATTTTCTAAATAACTACATAAAAAATACAATCTAATTTTTAAAAGATCTGAAAAGGAAAACTCTCTTTGATTCCATAGTTCCTCAAAAGATTCATCTAAAAGCGCTATTCCATACTGTTCATTATCCGTCGCTCTCACCTCATCTATTGCCTGAAGGCAATCCACTATCATCTTCTCATCACGTGGCAAATCATCATAAAAATTCTCAAAAATCTCATCGAAATATTCTTCCTTTTGTTCCTGCAACTCCTTGTCTCCATAGTCAGGATGATGAAAAAGAAAGTATTTTAATTCTTGGTAACGCTTCGGTAATTCCTTATAATCTGGCATCAAGACGTAGGACGGAATTTCTAATCTATCTGCAATATATTCTAGTGTTTTTATCGTCGGGCGAAATTCTCCTTTTTCTATCCGCACCAGCTGACGGACTGATAATTCAGACTCATCCCCGCAAAAAACTGGACGACTAAGTCCTTTCTCCTCTCTAAGGATTCGTACCTTCTCTCCTAATTCATTCACTTCTCTTTACCTCTAGGATCATTCCAAAAACTTTGATAACCAAACAAACATATGCATTTATTATAACATTTTATCAAAAAATGTACAAAAAGCGACATTTCCCCAATGACAGAAATGTCACCCCTATAAAGCATTTAACAATACCTTTCTAAGTCTTCGCTCCATTCATTATCTAAACTAACGACTAACTTCTCATTGCCAAACATCCTTGCCATCATTTTTGCTTCTTCATACTTTTGTTTGGCTGTATCATAATCCATCTGAATATAATATTTCCATTCGACCATAAGTACAATCGGTTGCTTTTGGAAATCTCGTGTTTTCTGCCCTATTTTATTTAAGGTCTCAACTGCTCTCTTAAAATAATGAAACAGCCCCATAATCTCTATACAAGTTAAAGAAGCTAACAAGGAGTCTCTAAGTAAGTCCAAACAATCGAACTCTATCTTATCAACCTGAGAACTTAGTTTGTCATGAAAACAAAGAATGGTTTCATGCTCAGATTCTTTTATCTCACCCATATTTAAACCATCCATTAACTGACAGTTGAAATACAGTCTCAGTTTCAACAAGTCCTCGGCTTTATATACATCTCTGGATAGTAAGTCTTGAAGACCGTCCTCAATCACACCACTTCCGTATAAGGAATTACTAGTCGCTCTCACTTCATCTATGGCTTGAAGACAATCCACTAGCACTTTCTCATCACGTGGCAAATCATCATAAAAATTCTCAAAAATCTCATCGAAATATTCTTCCTTTTGTTCCTGCAACTCCTTGTCTCCATAGTCAGGATGATGAAAAAGAAAGTATTTTAATTCTTGGTAACGCTTCGGTAATTCCTTATAATCTGGCATCAAGACGTAGGACGGAATTTCTAATCTATCTGCAATATATTCTAGTGTTTTTATCGTCGGGCGAAATTCTCCTTTTTCGATTCTCACCAACTGACGCACTGATAATTCAGACTCATCCCCACAAAAAACTGGGCGACTAAGCCCTTTCTCCTCTCTTAAAAGTCGCACTTTATCCCCTAACTCATTTATCTTGTTCATTTGCCCCTCGCATGATTATAAAAGATTTGATTTTCAAACAAATATATGCGATGATTATACCATTTTTCAAATAGAATTACAAAAAAGAGACAGGAAATTCCTGCCTCTAGGCTGATAACAATTATTTACGACGTCCAGGTCTTTCTTTGTAACCATAGTAAGCATCTTCGATGATTTCTTGCATGTGGTCAACCATTGGAAGACGTGGGTTAGCTGGTGAACATTGATCTTCATAAGCAAGGAAGGCCAATTCACGAGAATGTTCTTTCCATTCTTTTTCATCGATTCCTTGTGCTTTGAAGTTCATTTGGATACCTACGCGCTCACCAAGTTCGTAGACAGCTTTTGCGTAAGATTCCACACCTTCTTCTGGAGTAGAAGCTGGAAGTCCAAGCATGCGTGCGATATCTTGGTATTTTTCATCTGCACGGTAGTAGTTGTACTTAGGCCATGTTGCTGTCTTAGCTGGACGTGTACCGTTATAACGGATAACGTATGGAAGCAAGATTGCATTAGTACGACCGTGGATTGTGTGGAATTGCGCACCAATCTTATGGGCCATTGAGTGAGAAATACCTAGGAAGGCATTAGCAAAGGCCATACCAGCAATTGTTGAAGCGTTGTGCATTTTCTCACGTGAATGGAAGTCTGCATTCTTAACCGAGCTTTCAAGGTTTTCGAATACAAGCTTGATGGCTTGAAGTGCCAAACCGTCAGTGTAGTCGCTAGCCATTTGTGATACGTAAGCTTCAGTCGCGTGAGTCAATACGTCCATACCAGTGTCCGCAGCAACAAATCCAGGAACTGTCAATACCAAGGCAGGGTCTACGATTGCCACAGTTGGTGTCAATGAGTAGTCAGCAATTGGGTATTTACGATTGTTTGCTTTATCAGAGATAACGGCAAATGGTGTTACTTCAGATCCTGTACCAGATGTGGTTGGGATTGCGATGAATTTAGTCTTCTTACCAAGCAATGGGAACTTGAAGGCACGTTTACGGATATCCATGAATTTTTGAACAAGGTCACGGAAGTCCACTTCTGGTTGCTCGTAGAAGAGCCACATTACTTTAGCAGCATCCATTGGTGAACCACCACCAAGAGCGATGATTGTATCTGGTTTGAAGGCACGCATAATCTCAGTACCACGGTTTACAGTTGTGATATCTGGATCTGGTTCTACATCAGCAAAGATTTGGTAAACAACCTTATTGCGACGAAGATCAAGTTGTTCGATGATACGATCAAGGAAACCAAGCTCTACCATGGCATGGTCAGTAACGATCATGACACGTTCAACGTCACGACATTTTTGAAGGTATTGAATTGAATCACGTTCAAAGTATGTTTTTGAAGGAAGTTTCATCCATTGCATGTTATTTCTCCGTCTTCCGACTTTTTTGATATTCAAGAGGTTAATGGCACTAACGTTATCCCCAACTGAGTTGCGTCCGTAAGAACCACATCCGAGTGTCAATGATGGCAAGAAGGCATTGTAAACGTCCCCGATACCACCGAAAGTAGAAGGTGAGTTACAGATAACACGAATAGCTTTAACAGCTTTACCAAATTCTTTAGTCAATTCTTCGTCAGCTGTGTGGATAGCTGCTGAGTGTCCAAGACCGTTAAATTCAACCATTTGACGAGCCTTAGTAATACCATCTTCACGGCTTTCAGATTTCAAAACTGCGATAATTGGTGACAATTTTTCACGAGTCAATGGCTCATTTTCACCAACTTCTTTACATTCTGCAGCAAGAATGTTTGTTCCTTCTGGAACTGTAAATCCTGCTTGTTCTGCAATCCAAGTTGCTGGTTTACCAACGATGTCAGCGTTCAATTTTGCACCAGCACAGTTTTTGCTGTTTGCTTTCACGCCGAAGCAGAATTCTTCAAGAAGAGCTTTTTCTTTTTTGTTTACAAAGTAAGTGTGGTAAGATTTGAACTCTGCTACAAATTCATCGTAAATTTCTTTATCAATGATAACTGCTTGTTCAGATGCACAGACCATACCATTATCAAATGATTTAGACATGACGATATCATGTGCTGCTTGACGAATGTTTGCTGATTTTTCAACATAAGCTGGAACGTTTCCTGCACCTACCCCAAGAGCTGGTTTACCACATGAGTAAGCCGCCTTAACCATGGCATTACCACCAGTTGCAAGGATTGTTGCAATGCCTTCGTGGTTCATCAATGCACTAGTTGCTTCCATAGATGGTTCAGTAATCCATTGCACACAGTTTTCAGGAGCACCAGCTGCGATAGCTGCATCGCGGACGATACGTGCTGCATGAGCAGATGATTCTTGTGCTGATGGGTGGAAGGCAAAAACGATTGGATTACGTGTCTTCAATGAAATCAATGATTTAAAGATTGCTGTTGATGTTGGGTTTGTTGTAGGAGTAATACCACAAACAACACCAACTGGTTCAGCGATGAGAGTCAATCCTGTCACATCGTCTTCTTCGATAACGCCAACTGTTTTAGTGTGACGCATGTTGTTTACCACGTGTTCACAAGCAAACAAGTTCTTAGTCGCTTTATCTTCAAATACACCACGTCCTGTTTCTTCAAAGGCATGTAAAGCCAATTCTCCGTGGGCATCCAAAGCTGCTACTGACGCTTTGGCTACAATATAGTCGACTTGCTCTTGATCCAACTTACGCATTTCTTCAAGGGCAACGAGAGCTTTTTGCACCAAACCATCGACATGCTTTTCAGCAACGAGTTTCTTTTCCTCTGGGGTCACAGTTTTTTTATCAGCCATATTTTCCTCCATAGCTTTCAAGGATCAAATCCTTTGTTAATTTTTTCACAAGTTTATTATAACGCATTATTTATGTTTTGTAAACAGTTTCATAAACATTTCACAAAGAATTTTTAGTTGTTTGTGAAATGTTTCTCATTATCTTTACTTATCAAGTCTTTTCTTCATAGTTTGTGAAATTTATTTCAAATATTTTTTTATTTCACAAACTTGGTTGTAAGAGGAGGTGGAAAGGAAAGGATTTACAGGTAAACGCTTACTTTGGAGTTCTAACAATACCTCCTTTGATAAGGAGGCTTTATTTTTGTTGAAAAACGCCTTGTTTAAAAGTCCCTTCATAAACGACTTCTTGTTCTGTTGTTAGTTTTCCTTTTCCTTCAGCCTGGCCATTTACAAAATCACCTTCGTAGGTCCAGCCTTCTTTAGATTGAAAGGTACCTTTTCCGTTGAAGGATCCGTTGTTGAAACCACCTGTATATTGGTCCCCATTTTGGAAGGTAATGGTGCCTTGGCCATTCATTTTACCACGGACAAGACTGCCGTCATAAACAATCGTTCCATTATCCAGTTTTAAGACACCTTTTCCAGGAATATTTAGAAAAAAGACAAGTACAGCACAGAAAACAATGGTAACTACTGCTAAAAGCTCTAAACGTGGACGAGTCAGATAGACACGATACTTGTCGTAAAAATTCTTAAGATTTTCCACCTTCACTCTCCTTTTCTAAACGTTCTAACCAAGCTTGACACCCCTCTTGAACACGCTGATAGGTCTCCTCAAAATTCCCTGTATACCAAGGATCTGGGACACTTTCAGATGCGAATGAGTAAATCTTATCTTGCAATCCTCCTGGACACATCTGACGTAAGTCAGAAACATTTGAAGCATCCATGCCGATAATATAATCAAAGTCTTCAAAATCTTTCTTACTAATCTGAAGCGATGTCTTGTTCTTGTCATAAGGAATCTCATATTGTCGAAAAATCCCTTGAGTACCCTTATGAATCGGATTACCATGTTCCCAAGAGGACGTCGCTCGACTTTGGATTTCGTAATTAACTGTCATTGATTTCATAACAAACTCGGCCATAGGGCTACGGCAAATATTTCCCAAACAGACAAAGACTAGTTTTTTCATCCCATTTCCTTTCTTTTATAGAAAAACGGGAGTTCGTAATCCCGTCTTATTTTTCAATTGCGCCTTCTAGTGAAGCAGTTTCTTTCAGCGGTAATACGGTCTTGATAGCAGCTAGTTCAAAAGTCAAGTAAACTCCATCTACATCAAGAACAATTGTTTTCTTTTCCGTATCTACTTCATCGACCGTTCCGTAAAGTCCACCGATTGTAATAACTTCATAGCCTTTTTGTAGTTTATTCAAGCTTTCCATACGTTTTTGCGCTTGTTTCTTTTGAGAGCGTTGCGTAAAGAACATCAAACCCACCATAAGGACTAGCATGATTAAAAATGTATAATTTGGATTCATTAGTTTCTCCTTTGTCTTTTACATAGGACTACTATATCAAATTTCAGCTACTTTTACAAGATTGTACCTTGCTTTTCTAGCAAGAAAAAATCAGAGCTTGCGCCCTGATTTTTAGGATTATTTCAAGTTTTGAACGACTTTTACAAGATTTTCTACAGTAAAGCCATATTCTGCCAATACTTTTGGTGCTGGAGCAGAAGCTCCAAAGGTATCAATACCAAGAACGGCACCATCTAGTCCAACATATTTGTACCAGTTTTGAGTTGCACCCATTTCGACTGCAACACGACGGCGAACTGCATTTGGAAGGATTTCTTCCTTGTAAGCTGCATCTTGTTTATCAAAGACATCTGTAGATGGCATGCTGACTACGCGGACTTTTGCGCCTTGACTAGCCAATTCTTTGGCAGCTGAGACAGCAAGATTGACCTCTGAACCTGTCGCAATCAAGATAGTATCAAAGTCTGCTGCATTTTCATAGACAACATAGGCACCTTTTGCAACCTTGCCAAAGTCTGTTCCCTCTTCGACAGTCAAGTTTTGACGGGTCAAGACAAGGGCTGCTGGTGTTTTCTCACTTGTCACTGCAAGGTACCAAGCTGCTTGCGTTTCACGCGCATCTGCTGGACGGAAAACATTTAGATTTGGCATAGCACGAAGTCCTGCTAAATGCTCAACCGGTTCGTGGGTTGGACCGTCTTCCCCGACTGCGATTGAATCGTGCGTAAAGACATAAGTCACAGGAAGTCCTTGTAAGGCTGACAAGCGAACAGCTGCCTTCACATAGTCAGAGAAGACGAAGAAAGTACCACCGTATACACGAAGTCCACCATGAAGAGCCATCCCGTTCAAAATCGTTCCCATGGCAAATTCACGAACACCAAACTGAATGTTACGGTTCAAGCGATTGGCATCGTCTTGAAGTCCGTCAGTCTTGATATAAGTCATGTTTGAGTGAGCTAGATCAGCTGATCCACCTAAGAAGGTTGGTAACTTAGCTGCCACAACGTTCAAAGCATCCTGACTCGAGTTACGAGTTGCTTGAGAGAAGCCGTTTTCTAAGATTGGGAAGTCTGCTGGAGTCACTTCAACTGGATCACGTCCATCGATGATGGCTTCTACTTCTGCTGCCAGTTCTGGATGAGCCTCTTTATAGTCAGCAACTAATTTTGTCCAAGTTTGATAAGCTGATGCGCCACGGTCTGCAACATGTTCTTTGAAATCAGCATATACTTGTTCTGGGATTTCAAATGGTTCGTAGTCCCAACCGAGGGCTTGACGAGTTGCTGCAGTTTCATCTGCTCCAAGAGGGGCACCGTGTACAGCATTAGTTCCTTGTTTGTTTGGAGAACCGTATCCAATAACCGTCTTCACTTCAATCAAAGATGGTTTGCCTGAAGCTTTAGCTGTTTCGATAGCAGCATGGATTGCTTCTAAATCTGTTCCATCTTCAACCAAGGCAGTATGCCAACCATAGGCATTGTAACGGTCACGAACACTTTCTGTAAAGGAATCCTTTGTCTCACCATCCAAGTTGATGTCATTTGAATCATAAAGAACAACCAACTTATCTAGTTTTTGCAAACCTGCGTATGAAGCCGCCTCACTTGAAACACCTTCCATCAAGTCTCCGTCTCCACAGATAACGTAAGTATAGTGGTCAAAGATATTGTAGCCTTCGCGGTTATATTTGGCTGCCAAGAAACGTTCTGCTTGCGCAAAACCAGTAGCAGTTGAAATCCCTTGCCCTAGAGGACCTGTCGTAGCATCAATCCCTGCTGTATGGCCAAATTCTGGGTGACCAGGTGTTTTTGAACCCCATTGACGGAAGCTCTTAATCTCATCCATGCTGACATCTTCAAAACCAGAAAGGTGAAGAAGGGCATAAAGGAGCATTGAACCATGGCCTGCTGAAAGAATAAAGCGGTCGCGGTTAATCCAGTTTGGTTGAGCTGGATTGATACGAAGTTGTTTTGTAAAGAGGCTGTAAGCCATCGGAGCTGCTCCCATGACCACACCTGGGTGACCTGAGTTGGCTTTGTTGATAGCGTCAATACCTAGGAAACGAATTGCATTAACAGATAGATTTGACATAGAATTTCCTTTCTATTTGAGGTGATTAGTGAATCACACATTCTATTTTACTATTATATGAAAAAATACATAGAATAGCAATTAAACAATTCGACGCTATATAAGTCATCTATTTTCTATTCTCTGGTCGCCTGATAGTAGGGAAGTAAGCGTTCATAAGCATCTTCTAATTTTTCTAAAATCACTTCTAATGATTGATTTTCTATAAAAGAAACATCTGCTTTAACTAACACTTTTCGGATTTCTTGACTTCCTACCTTCTCGACTAAGACCTGACGATTTTCTTCGTTTGCCTCCCACCGTTGACTTTGACCATCAGAGTAGACTAGATAATAAACACCTTCAACAGTTGGAATTTCTAAAACTTTAGCCTGCTTGCCTAGAGTTTGCTCATCCTTCTTACGCTCAATGAAACTGACTTCTAGTGAGACTCCAAAATCAGAAGGACTTCCATATAAACGTAAGGCCATCATAGGTTCTGTTACTTGTCCGTCTCTCTGTAGATAAACCCAAAAATGTGGTCGCAAACGCTGGGCCTGATTCATCCACTGACTAATTTGTTGGAGTTGCCATTCTGGATGATTTGCCTGAAAGGCTTTAGCCAATTCTGTAAAAGCCTTTCGAGTCTCTTGGCCTTTGTGGCGGAATGCCAGCATCTTCTCTCGCTCTGCTCCCGCTTTATCAGGATTACGGTACTGTAAACCAGCAAAGTTCAGATAGTCTCTTATCTTATTCAACATTAGTTTAATCTCCTCTAGCTAGCAAAAAATCAGGGTAAACCTGATTTTACTTATTCTGTATCTACAACAACATAGCGATTTGGCTCATCACCCTCAGAGTAACTCGTCACGCCATCCATACGTGAAATAATGCGATGGATAATCTTGCGTTCGCTATTTGACATTGGATCTGTTTGTCGGCTGCGACCTTCTTCTAAAACACGAGTCGCCAATTTTTGCGCATAGGTCTGCAAGACTTCTGCACGATGTTCAACATAATCATTGACATTAATAGTAATGTAGAAGGTTCTTGAATAGCGGTTATAAAGATAATTTTGAGCCAACAGTTGCAAGGCCTTCAAGACTTTACCATGGTAACCGATAATACGACCTGGCTCATTGGTATCAATTTGTAGATTGATACTACGACGGTTGTAATCATTTGAAATCGTCGCCTCAACGTCCATATCATCAATAATCGTTTGAACATAAGTCGTTACTTCCATAGCTACTTGTTCAATATCAAAGCTCGGTTCCACCTTTAAGCCCAAATCTTCTAATTCTTGACTTTCAGTTTGTTCAGTTTGACTCTCAACAGTGGGAATTTCTACTTCTTCGAGACCAGCTTCTTCAAGCTGTAATTCATTTAAAATCTCAATATGCCCAGTTTCTTCTAAGATGGTGCTGGCATGTTTTTCATTTTTCAATATTTCAGCCTTGACTTCATCAGAAACCCCTTGGCCTTCTTCTTCAATCTTTTTAATTGCTTCTACAACATGCCCCAAATCAACGGTCGCTTCACTGACTGTTTTAACTGGTTCATTTTGTTCATTAATTTCTTTAGGAACACCCTTTACCGCCTGCTGATTTGCTTTAATGACAGTTGTTTCACTGATAGCTTCAATGTCAACCTGAGCTGGTTTTTTACCAAATAAACCAAGAAAGCCATTTTTTTCACGAGAAATGACTTTGATGTGAGCCTTCAATCTTGGGATATCTAATTCTTTCAATCCTTTCTGGATTGCTTCTTCAACAGTTGAACCTGTAAATACTACCATTACCAGATTCCTCCTTATTATTTCGTTTTCTGAGCCTTTTTCTTGGCTTTTCTTTTTCTATTTTCCAAATCTTTCTGTGCCTGTACTACAGCCTCGCGTTCTGCAATAATCTTGAATGGATTGTTCAAGAAATAGGTTTGCAAGACTTGATAGGCATTGGACACTGCCCAGTAGAGCGCTACTCCACTCGGAGCATAGACCCCAAAGACAAAGATTAAGACTGGAATCCCATACATCATCGCAGTCGTAGCGCCATTACGTTCAGCCAAGGCTTTATTGGACAGCCAAGTACTTAAAAAGGTGAATACTGCTGCTAAAATCGGAAGAACAAGGGTTGTATCCACACCACCAAGGTTAATCCATAAGAAATGACCTGTCTTTAAAAAGTCAACTCTTGATAGAGCTTGGAACAAGGCCAAAATAACCGGCATCTGAATCAAAATCGGCCAAAGAGAATCTGAATGTCTGACACCCATTTCTTTAAAGACTTTACGCATTTCCTGCTCTAGCTTGGTTCTGCTTTCCATATCTCTGCCTGGATATTGTTCTCGTAGCGCCTTAATGCGTGGTTGAGCTTCCTGTATTTTTCTAGAAGCCACTATTTGCACCTGAAAGACTGGCAAAAGCAGTGTACGAATCAAGACCGTAAAGAGAATAATCCCCACTCCGATACTGATATCAAACGATAAAAAGCGAATGATTTCCGCAAAGAAGTAAACAAATTTACTCCAAAAATCAGCCGAATCGGCTGTAATATCGCTAGTTGTCCCATTTGTTGCACAGGCTGTCATGATCAATAGAGACAGTCCTAGCAAACTAGTCAACTGTAGTTTCTTTTTCACTCCCATTTCCTTCCTGGTAAATCTTTGATAACTTTAATACGTGGAGTAGATTTTTCTCCATCTCTGCGTATCCCAAGGTTTCAACCCCTTTTCGAGCAATGACAACAAAATCAACATTTTCTTCCAGACTCCCTTTTACATTCTGGATAATATGTCGGATTCGTCGCTTGATTTGATTTCTAGTGACTGCATTCCCCAGCTTTTTGCTAACTGATAGACCTACTCGAAAATGTTTTTTTTGGTTGTCTAATTGGTAGATAACAAATTTGCGATTGGCAAAACTTGTCCCCTCCTTGAAAATTGCCTTAAAATCTTTCTCTCTTTTTACACGAAAGTTTTTCTTCAAAACTCAACTCCATCTATTAAATTACTACTATTATACCATATTTTTCAAAAAAGCCAATCATAGCAAGGTTTGGACAGTTCTACCAATATTCTCTTTTTTATTTTTTAATCCTTTTCGTCGTGCTTTCATTCTCTTTCTTATTGTCACAATGTCTGCTGTTCCCGTAACAGTCTATACTTAAAACTTTAAAAATTTGAAGCCATTTCCCCTGTAAACACTAAAAACGATAAAGTGGTTAGAAATTTATTTTCCAACCACTTTATCACATTCATTAAAGACAGAACTATCATTTTAACATTCTTAATTACAAGTATTTAAGCATAACTAACCCCAAATAGCACATTTTCCAGCAGAGATTCCTAATTGTGCAACGATTCCTGCAACGTTGCTCTTCATGCCAAATTTAGCAAGTTTCATTGCTATATATGAAGCAGCTTTGCCCCACATTTGACCTTGAATATAACTGATAATGTCCCCTCTCATTAAATCAACAAGTTCCATACCTGGAATCATACCAATCAACTCATCACGCATACATGAAACAAAATCTCTATCTTGTAAAGATGCTTGCAAATTTTGAACCAAATTAGGCTCTGTATAAACACGTTCAATGCCCATTGCAATATACGGTGCTAAAGTGCCGTAGCGTTCTGTCAATAATTCTTTATTAACATAAAAAACGTCATTCTCATAACTCGTCGCTTCTGTAAATAAGAATTTCAAATCCTTCTCTACTTCGGCAACATCAATATACTCTACAGTTGTATTTGGAACCTTTGTTTCGTTAGCTTATGCAATCCCTATAAAACTCGGTACCATAATAAGCAAAGTCGTAGCAATAACAATACATTTTGTAATTATCTTTTTCATGTCATTCACTCTTTCTGAAAGAAATCGTGTTGTGCTAAATAGTCATAATGTTGTTTGTTAAATTGATACTGTCCTAAATGTTGACTGAGATTACCTACATCTACTGAAAAGATGTACTGTTCACTTTGATAGTGCCATTTAATTCTAACTGTGTTCAAGACGGTGTCACAACTAAAATCTTCAACTTGACTCCAGGGCATCTCAACGACTTGATTAAAACGATTTTCAATTACATCACTGATGTCCATCAAGTAAATCCCCTTAGGTGTGAATGCCATAATCTTTGGATTCACACTCGACTGAACATAGTAGGCTCCTCCTATAATGAAAAAATCAATAAATGATTTCAGCCATGTTTTTTTCTTAAAAGCCATCAGAAAATTTCTTTGTCCCTCGATATGACAAGTTGTAAGAAATGATTCAATCTGTTTTTCTGTTGCAAATTCCATAATAGTACCCATGATGTTACCTCCATAACTATAAATCAAGAACGATACAACAGCTCTTATAACTTATTACAGTACTATTATAGCATAAATTGTAAGCGGATACAAACAAAAATTGACATAATATAGAATATTAATCGATGACACCTGTCATTCTAAGCGAAAATTAGAAATAAGTTATCTTTTATCACTTTTAACTCTTCTCAAAAGCAACAACAGCTATCCTTTCAAAGCTAGTTAAGTTTAAAAAAAGAAGCTGGAAAAATCACTTTTCCAACTCCTTGTACGGAATATTTTTTCTAGTTTTACTTATTTTTTCAAGCGCTCAACATCACGGGCAATGACCAATTCTTCATCTGTTGGAATAACCAAGACACGAATCTTCGCTGCATCTGTTGAGATGTCTCCTGTCACGCCAAAGACGTTCTTCTCTGGATCAACATCACATCCAAACCAAGAGATACCTGAAATAACATCTTCACGCACATCGGTTGCATTTTCTCCTACACCCGCTGTAAAGATAATAGCATCTGCACCGTTTAGGACTGCAAGGTACTGTCCAATATGTTTTTGGATACGGTCAATATAGATTTCATATGCTAATGTAGCATCATGGTCTCCTTCTTTTTTAGCAGCAATCACATCACGCATATCACTAGACTTGCCTGAAACTCCCATGAGTCCTGACTCACGATTGAGAATATGGCTAATAGCCTCCGGCGTATTAAAGTCCTCTGTATATTGCATTAGGTAAGGGATGATAGCTGGGTCAATATCCCCTGTACGAGTTCCCATCATCACACCACCAAGTGGAGTGAATCCCATTGAAGTATCTACAGATTGACCACCCTTAACAGCTGTAATAGAAGCACCATTACCGATGTGGCAAGTAATCAATTTCAAGTCTTCTAATGGACGTCCCAAGAGTTTTGCAGCTTCTCCTGCCACAAACTGGTGACTTGTCCCGTGGGCACCGTATTTGCGAACCTTGTTTTCTGTGTAATATTTTGTTGGTAGAGGGTAGCGATACGCTTTCTCTGGCATAGTTGTGTGGAATGAAGTATCAAAAACAACTACGCTCGTAATGTCTGGCAACAATTCCTTGAAGGCACGAACACCTGCTGCATTGGCTGGATTGTGGAGAGGAGCCAACAAACTCAACTCTTCAATTTTTTCTAAAACATCTCCCTCAACAACTGTTGATTCTTTGAAATATTCTCCACCTGCAACAACACGGTGTCCAACACCTGTAATTTCGTCATAAGCCTTGATAATATCGAAACGAATCAAGTCATCCAATAAAATTTTAACAGCTTGTGTGTGATTTTCGATATCCAAAATTTGTTGTTCAGAACGGCCGTCAAATTTTACAGTTGAAATTGAATCTTTCAAACCGATACGTTCAATCAAACCTTTGGCTAACACTTTTTCCTCTGGCATTAAGTATAATTGCCATTTCAAACTTGAACTTCCTGCATTGATTGCAATTGTTTTTGTCATAACAAGACTCCTCTTTTAAGCGTTTTCATCTATTATAACAAAATCTATTTTATATTTCAGTACCTTGAGTCCATTTTTGAAAATTTTCTTTAAATTTCATTAAAACACTTGCATCTTGTAGGCTAGCAAGTGGATAAATAAAAGGTTCTACTGCTATTTCACTTTTCTTCTGTAAGATAAAAATAGTCTTAGATTGTTTGGCACTAGCAAAGAGATTTTCAGGCAGACTAATCATAGCAACCAGACTTGCCTCCTCTTTCAACCACCCTTTCAACAAATCACTTTGAGGACTGGTCAGCAAATCACTCGGAGCTAGAAAAATAGCATATCCGTCTGACTTGAGATACTTAAGCCCTTGTTCCATGAGCAAGTGATGGGCGTAAGTATGTTCTTGACTAGAAGCAACTTGATGTCGCAACGCAACGGCATCATCAGGATAATAACCGACAGGCAAGTCGCTGATGACCACATCGCTTTCTTTTAGCATTTGTGGACGAACGGCATCTCCTTGGACAAAGCCAGCCTGTAAACCAATTACATCTGCCATACTAGCTGCCAAATCAATCAGCAAATCATCCACTTCCATTCCCAAGTAATCTACCTTTTTATCAAGCGAGGTCAAGAAAGTTGCGCCCAGAATCCCCATACCAGAACCCATTTCGAGGATAGTGATTTCCTCCTCTGTAAACAACTCTTCCACCATAAACACCAAAAGTAAGGCAATGGCATCTGGTGTAAACTGGTGATTGGCCTGCAAGGGTTCTGTTTGCCCAGCCTTCATCAAGAGAAACTGGTAGGTCTTGAGCCATTCTTCTTTGCGTAATGCTAAACGCTTAAGGGCTTGATTGTTGTCTTTGACCTGCCCTAGCTCAGTCTCACCATCCAGATAGATGCTGTTTTGCTCCACCAAGGCGTCATAAAAGTTGGTCGCCAAATCACTTTGGATGACTTGGACATTCTCTAGTAAATAGGTATAAGCTTGTTCAATTTTTTCAAAATCCATATTCCTATCTTATCAAATTTCCCTTCTTTTTTCCATCCTTATAGAAAAATCACTCCCTGACTAGGCGAGTGATTTTTGGGCTACTGTTAAAAAGAGTTCTGAGTAATTTCCTTGAAACAGGTCTTCAGCGCTATAGAGAATCTGACTATGCACAGATGAAAAACCATGCTCAATTAGCTTGTTTTTCAGTTCAGGCAATTCAAATCCATGATGGTTAGCTTCTGTCTTGGTAAAATCAGCAAGTAGGAGTTGTCCATCTTCCCTCAAATGTTGATGAAACAGTGAGAGAGCCGCATCCAAATCAGGCATATGGTGAAGAACCCGACAAACAACAATGAGATCAAACTCTTGTTCCAAGGGGGTTTTTAGTAAATCTTGCTCCAAAAAGTGGATATTCTTAATTTCTTGTCGCTCCGCTTTCAAACGAGCTTGCTCCAGCATTTTCTCTGAAATATCCACCAATATTACAGATTTGGCTTGTTTTGCCAGAGGCAAGGCTAATAGCCCCGTCCCTCCACCAAAATCCAAAATTTCTTTGTCTGATAGAAGATCAAGCTGTTTCTCGACTGCTTGACAAACCAAGTTTGCAAGGAAGATATTTTTAGGGGAATCAAAAGTTTCTGCTTTGTGGTTAAAATCATGTCTCATATTTTTAGTTTAGCACAAAGTAGCTTGATTGGCTAGGAATTCTCTTTCTTTTCAACCTTCTCTTCTGATTTTTTCTTCTCTGCTTGATTACTTGAATCAGTCACTACCTCTTCCTTTTTCTCTGTTTTCTCTTCTTTGATTTTGACGGAAGGAAACAGAAACTCATATTGACTCTTAGGCGTACGAACCCTTGTCACTAAGCTTGTTTTCTTGTTTTGATAGCTTACCTGACCTAGATTAAAGACCTGTTCCCCACTTTCTTGCTCAGCTTTATCCTTGGTTCGTTTGGCCATAGCAAAAGCAACCAATTTTTCTTTATTCAAAGCATAGTCTTGATGGTGGGCGACTTGTCGGTTCAAGTAAAATTGTAACAAAAGACTAAAGATGGCTGCCATGGTGACTGCATAGAGGAGAACACCTGCCTTAACTTTTTTCTTTTTCCACACGATAGATAAACTCCCTTTCTAAACCTTTTTGGAACTGGAAACGAAAGCGAACCAGTTGATTATCCTCTGTAATCTGTGCAGATTTGAGTCCATAAACCATAGGTTGATAACCTCGTCCACTGGCATCGGTTTTCCGAAAATCATCCGATTTAGACTTACCTATAGAAATATCCTTGCCATCCTGCTTCATATAGAGGCGATTGCCCTCCACTTTTTCAAACTGTGAACGATCTAATTCTGCCTCCAACTGGTCCACAAATAAGAGCCACTCTTTTTGCTCACTTTGCTGCTGATAGCGAATTTCTGAAACGAGGAGCTGACTCATGGCTTGAAAGAGGAGTAAGCTTCCACTGATGACAATAAGGGTAATCAGGGATTCCAACAAGGTGAAAGCCTTGACCTTATGGCTCTTTGATAGCCAACAACTGTTCTGAACCATGGTAGACCTCCAATCCTTTTTCACTAGAAAACACCTGAATCTCAACTCCATTGATGTTTACCTGATTTTGACCTGTCTGCAAGGCCATCTTAGCTACACGCAAGACTTCTTCCTTTTGCAAGATTTTTGCTTCTTCTTGCCTATTTTTCTGAATTTGTCCCAAAAGGAGGGTCGCAATGCTGGCAAAGATAGCTAAAGCAACTACTGCTTCCAGTAAAATCACTGCCCTAATTTTTTGTTTCCTTAATGCGTTTAATTTTTCCATTTCCTAGATATAACTGATAGCGAATCGCTCCTTTACTAGTCTGAAATTCAACCTTAGCCAGGGACGAATTGCCCCCAGCTCGATCAAATGTAATACTTTGGCCTGATGGTGCCTGAATCCCTTTGGGGACTGTCAACTTTTGACTGCCATTGCTAATGGTCTTTCCGTCTATGCTCAAACTTGTCTTTTGTTGACTGCCTACACTGCGTTTTTGGGTTTCCCTATAGAGTTCTTCAAACTCCATAAAGAAAATCTGCTCCTCTACCGCTGCAAAAGTGGACTGAACAGAGTCGGATAAGCCCAAGGCAAGGATACTCACCAGTCCCAAAACCAAGAGGCTTTCCAGCATGGTAAAGGCCTTAATCATTGACTTTACGATTTGCTCCTCCATTTTTATCATGGTATTCTTTATAGGCTTTAGCCTGTTCTTCCGTGATGCGTCCATCTGCTTGTAACTTTCTTAGGCTAGCATCTTCATTTTTATCTAAGCTATAAAGCTCTGCCTGGCTTTCCACCACCTTAACAACAGCAGCTTTTCCTTTGTCGTTGACTGCTTCTTTTTGCTTGGTCAGATTAGGTACAAAGAGCAAGAGAAGCACGCTGATAATGAGTAAGACCACCAACATCTCCACAAGTGTAAAAGCTTTAACCTTAGCTTTTTTCAAGAATGTCATCATTTTTTTCATGTTAAAAATTTACCTCCATATTTTGATACATGGGCATCAGCATTGCCGCATAAAGTAAAACGATAATCAGTGCCACAAAGATAAAAACCAGTGGCTGCACCAAATTCATGGTGCGGTTGACTCGGGTAAAAAAGGCTTCCCAAGTTTTTTCAGCATAGATTTCCAACTCACTACCCAGCTTGGACTTGACTTCCCCATACTCGATGATGAGACTCAACTCTTTCTTAAAGAAAGGATAGGTTCCTATCGTCTGAGAAAATTCTTGACCATTTTGCAGGGCTTGAGACAAATCTTGACCGATTTCTTTAAAGAGCTGGGAACCTTGTTCCTGCATCATTTGAAAAATCTGCGTCAGCTCCATCCCTTGAGAAATCATATTGCCCCATTCACGCGCATAATAGGCTGTCAAATAGGTCTGCACAAAGATTCCAAGAAAAGGAATGCGTGCTAGGATAGAAAAAACGCGCATCTTTGAACTTCTTTTATAAAAAGTTAGTGCTAAAAGGACACCTACTGAAACAAACCCTACCATGCCGAGAAAGATTTGTGGCAGATTGCCGATAATTTGGGTTGCAATATTGCTACTATCCAGTTGTGGTAGCAGGTAGTTCCGTAGCCCCAGCATGATTAAGAGAAGAAAACCCAGTAAAATCAAGGGATAAGTCGCTACTTCAATTAACTTTTTCTTGACCTTGGCCAGATTGTCCAGATATTCTTCTATCTTTCCCAAACTCAGGTGGAGATTCCCATGGACTTCTGCTAGGGATAACTGGGTGACAATGGCACTTGAAAAGCCCAAACTGTCCATTATTTCTGAAAATGATTTGCCCTGAGACAAACCTGTGCGCATCTGGGTCACACACTGCTTGTCCAACAAAGCACTCCTATCTAAAAAAGAGATGGTCTCCACCAGATGAAAACCGCTGGAAAAGAGATTGTTAAACAAGGTGATGATATTTTTTTGCTTAGCTGTAGCTAATTTTTTCCGTTTCAGCCTGAAGACTTGTGATATGTCCATCTTTAAGAAGCTGGTCAATCTGTTCATTCCAGCTAGTTGGCTGGTGTTCTTGATAGTCTTTGTTTGCAAAGTCAACGATTCCTCCTCCCCCGATTAATCTCTGATAGCAGACTCCCTGCAGAACGACTGCCAATTCCTCCTCACTCACACCCAACTCCAACAGGCGCTCATAAACACCTCGAATACTCTTGGCATGAATGGTTGAAAAGACTGTCGCCCCTGTCAAACTAGCTCTGACTACTGCACGCGCCGTCTCACTGTCCCGAATTTCTCCGATAATCAGGAGATCTGGCCGATGACGTAAGGAAAGTTTAATCAGATTTTCATAGGTAAGCCCAATCGCCTCATTCAACTGCAACTGGAGCATGTCCTCCTGCTTGATTTCGACAGGATCTTCGATGGACATAACTTGCTGTCCTTTAAAGAGAGACTTGGCTAATTCGTGCATCAGGGTTGTCTTGCCACTTCCGACTGGACCTGCAAAAAGGTAGAGGCCCCTTTGCCTGTACTGCTTACCCAGTTCTTCAATATCCTGAAACCAAAAATGCAAATCCTGCTCCTCATCATGCAACAAGCGAATAACTAAACTCTCATGCCCTCGATAGTCGCCTACAGTAGATAAACGTAAGGACGCCATCTTCTGGTCATAGGCATAATCACAGGAACCAAGTTGACTACGTCGCTTTTCTCCAACATTCATACCCGCCACAAACTTGAAGTGACTGATAACGGCCGCAAACTTTTCAAAATCATAACAACCGATTTTACAGCGCTCGTCTCCTACCCTCATATGAAGCTCATAGGCGTCTAACTTGGGGACAAAATAAATGTCTTGCGCCCCTTTTTTCCGAGCTGAACGAATGATTTCTTGTGCAATTTCTTGAACCATACTTACCTCCTCACCTATACTATTCGCAAAGAGTTGGAAAAATAAAAAAAGCAACTCCAAAAAAGTTACTTTTTCTCTATTTTAATTTCATACGGCAAGAACGGTGCCTTTCTTGACCTGTTTGTTTTTCATAACCTGGGCGTAGTTTTTCATCTGGGATAACCTGCTCATCCTGCAAAAGAGCCAAAGAATGGTATTGTTGTAAATACTCGTCACATTCATCACACCAGCGTTGGTCTTCTGGATCCCAAAAAATGGTCATCAAATCACTTCTGCTTTTATAAAGAGGAGATTCCTGTTCCAATCTAAACCAGCAAGTTTTGTAGTATTTGAGAGCATCATAATACTGGTCAAATTTCTTACTAGCTACAATATCTTCTTCCCAACCTTCTAAGAACCACCACGGTTCAAAATCTCCATACATTTCTATAACACGATACATATTCATTCAATTCCTTTGTATCGTATATTATAACTAATTCCATTAAACAAGAAAAGAAATATGCTCATTTCTTATTTTTCAGATAAAAAATTCAGCCATCTGATAAATGACTGAATTTCTATTTGCTTATATGATTAAAGTCTTTCTATTTCTTAAGCTTCAGAAATATCGTTTTCGATAATGACTTTGATTGCATGGTGCTCTGCTGCCTTACTGAAGACTTCATAGGCTTTTTCAATTTCACTTAGTTTGAAATAATGAGTTACCAATTTTTCTGGTTCAATCTTATGAGTTTCAAGAGCTTTCAACAACTGAGGTGTTGTATTTGTAGATACTAAACCTGTAGTGATATTGATATTGCGAATCCAAAGTCTATCCAACTCAAACTCAACTGGTTTACCGTGTACACCACAGTTAGCTACTGTTCCGTCTACACCGATAATCTTTTGACAGAAATCAAAGGTTGCAGGAATACCAACAGCTTCGATCGCAACATCTACACCACGGCCATCTGTCAAATCATAAATTTCTTTAATGGCTTTTTCAGGGTTTGAAGAATTAACCTTATGAGTTGCACCGAATGATAAAGCAGTTTCCAAGCGGTTATCATCTAGATCCACCATAATCAATTTAGCTGGTGAGAAGAATTGAGCTGTCAAAAGGGCTGCCAATCCAACTGGTCCTGAACCAATAATCGCAACGCTACAACCTGGTTCTACTTTCCCTTTTAAAACACCAATTTCATAGCCAGTTGGTAAAATATCTGACAACATAACAAGAGCTTCATCTGATAAAGATTCTGGTGTATGATATAGAGTATTGTCCGCATGAGGAACACGTAGGTACTCAGCCTGCGTACCATCAATCAAGTGACCAAAAATCCAGCCCCCTTCGTCTTCACAGTGGGCATAGATTCCTTTTTTACAGTAGTAACATTTACCACAGGCACAGACACAAGAAATCAAGACCTTGTCGCCTTTTTTGAAGTTAGAAACTCCTTCTCCAACTTCTTCAACAATCCCAATCCCTTCGTGACCAAGAATGGTACCACTTTGGCAAGCAGGAACATCCCCTTTGATAATATGGAGGTCTGTTCCACAAATAGTGGTTTTTACGATACGCACAATAGCGTCTGTTGGCTTGCGAATAACTGGTTTGTCAACGTCAACAAAAGAAGCAAGTCCTGGTTTAACATAAGTATAGGCTTTCATAAAGCATTCCTCCGTTTTTTTATTTGTACTATTTATAATATAATTGTAAGCCTTTTCATTTTCTCCTTCAAGCTTTTTTGTGATTTTTTTAACTTTTTTATTTACTGGTAAAGAAATATAGATAAAAAAGCAGAAGCTAGTCTCTAACTCCTGCTTTCTATCTTATGCTTGATAACGTTTCACACCATCTAGATAGGTTGCTACCAATTCCAAATCTTTATCTAGTACGATAAAGTCCGCGTCATAACCTTCACGAATTTGTCCACAGACATCGTCAATATTAACAGATTTTGCTGGGTTAAGGCTAGCCATCATGACCGCTTCGTGTGGATTTGCAATACCCCACTCGACTACATTTCTCATACCATCTTTAAGTTTGAGGATAGAACCTGCCAAATTACCAGTAGATTTGAGACGTGCAGTTCCATTTGCTACTACAACAGGGAATTCTCCCAACATATAGTCACCGTCTTCAAGCCCACCAGCTGTCATACAGTCCGTAATAAGAGCGATGTTTTCTGTCCCCTTTTGCTTAAGTAAAATCTCACAAGCTTTTGGATCTACATGATAACCATCACAAATCAATTCTGCGTAAGTATGTGGGAGCTCATACATAGCTCCTACCATACCGAGTTCGCGGTGTGTTAAACCACGCATCCCATTATAGGCATGTACCCATACACTAGCTCCAGCATCAACTGCCTTCTTAGCTTGTTCAAATGTCGCATCTGAGTGTCCAAGTGCAACTGTCACACCTTCACCTGTAATCGTACGTACAAAATCTTCCACCCCATCACGTTCTGGTGCAATAGCGATTTTATTTAGCATCCCTTTTGCAGCATCCTGCCAAGAATGAAACTCCTCAACACCCGGGTCTCTCATATAAGTTGGATTTTGTGCCCCCTTAAAAGTTTCTGTGAAATATGGACCTTCATAATAAATCCCACGAATCTTAGCACCTGTTGCTTCTTTATAATGGTTTCCAAGATTTTCAGTGACTGCAAGCAATTGCTCATAAGTGGCTGTTAAAGTTGTGGGCAAGAAACTGGTAACACCGGTACTAAGAAGTCCTTCACTCATAGTATGCAATGTACCTTCAATGTTGTTGTCCATCACATCTACACCTGCATATCCATGAATATGAGTATCCACAAGACCTGGTGCAATGCTATAACCAGTATAGTCAAGAACCTCTGCTCCTTCAGGAATTTGATCCACATGTTTCCCAAATTTGCCATCAACAAGTTCTAAGTACCCACCGCGACGAATGCCAAATGGATAGAAAAACTGATCCGCTTTAACGTAATTAGGCATAATAATGACCTCCTTAAAAGATTACTTTTGATATTTATTATGTCAATTACATTATAAACTTTTCTGATTCATTTGTAAATGGTATAGACCTATTTTCTAGAGATATTTTAAAAGAGCTGGATTTCTCCAACTCTTTTCTTCTCATTATACATTATTTTGATTTGACTGGCTTGTCTTGAGCTGCTTGCAAGGCTGTAGCAATAGTATCTGCATACAATTTTGCTCCGGCTTCAATTTTACTATTATCACTTCCGAAATGGACTTGGTCTGTTCCAGTCCAAATTTCTGGATGTTCCTTAGCAACTTGATTCCAATCTGCTATCGTGATGTAAGGAGTCTTCTCTGCCAATTCTCTCATGTAGGCAGCAGCCTTCTCAACGATGGCATAGGTCTCTTTTGTCTTATCTCCCTCATAAGGAGTCACCAAAACCATATGGTGTCCCTTAGGAAGATTTTTCACGATACTATCCCAATCTTCCTTGTAATTTTCAGGATTATTTACCCCAGTTGCAATAACCACCATCTTTGGTAGAAATTTATTCTGGCTATTATTTAGCATGATTTCATTGGCAGTCTTGGTTGTTCTGCTGACTTGTGCGTTAATCTGTGCTCCAGGAAGGGCTGTCTGCAGGGCTGTATTTGCCCTTAAAGCCACCGAGTCACCAATTAACATAGTGCCATCAGCAATTCCTAAACTATCAGCTTCTGCTCGTTCTGCCATCACCTTGGTCTGGCCAATATTTGTTGTAGCTTGCTTCAAACCATTGACAGTCAAATCTGTCTCAAACGCTCCCACTTGTGGTGCCAAGAAAGTCACCAAGAAGACAATGAAGGCCAAAATTCCTGTACTTGTTGCAAGAATTGCGTGAATATAAGGCAAGGGACGAAGAGTTTGTAAAACAGGTGTGTTCTTGCCTGCAATCCAAGGTTCCAATACATAAAATGAAAGACTGGCAAATCCATAAGAAAAAATCAAAGTTAATAATACAGCAAGAAGATTTGATGTCAACTGTGAGAATATGATATAGAAAGGCCAATGGAAGAGATAAACCGCATAGCTAGTATCTGCTAAAAAACTGATAATCTTTGGTTCCTGCATATTAGGAGTCTTTTCATGTAAGACACGCGCCGCCAGAATCATAGCAAGAGCTGCAAGACTGGCAAGCAAGAAGCCTATAAGATAGGCAAAGAGATAGGTAAATTTGACAAAGAAGGTCAAAATGAGTAAGAAGCCAAAACCTCCTCCAAAAACTAAAAGGGTCTTTCGTAAATCCCAGATTTTATCCAACTGCTTAACTAAAGAAGTTGTCTGACGAACACCTACAATCGTTGCTAGGACACTTCCCAAAAAGAATGGATAGACATGAGTTAAACTGGAGAAGTAAACAGAGGAATAAGAGGTCACTAGAAAACTACCAATAAACATGGAGAAGAAGCTAATCAAGAAGGCAGCAACAGACAAGAGAAAGACCATTCCCCTCAACTGACCATTTGATTTAGCCTGTTTGGATAAGAACCAAACTGCCAATCCCCAAAGAATATAGTAGTGAACCTCAACAGCCAAGCTCCAATTATGAACAAACAAATGAGAAATGAACTGAGATTCATAACTCCCACCTGTTAGGAGTTCATAGAAGTTGGTCATAAAGCCTAAGACACCCGCAATCTGACCGCCAATTCCAGCCACATAATCTTGCCGAACTAGGAAGGTAAAGGGCATGGTTACCAAGACCATCAAAACCACAGGTGGCACAATCCGATAAAAGCGTCTTCTAAAAAATCCAATCAAATCAATCTCATGGTTTTTAGAAAATTCTTCGATGAGTAGAGCCGTAATCAGAAATCCTGAAAATGTGAAAAAGACATCTACCCCGAAAAATCCTCCAGGAAAGATGGTCTGAAAGAAATGATACAAGAGTACCAGTAGTAAACCTGTAATTCTAATCAAGGAAAACCATTTAATGCGCATACGAGTTTATTCTCCCTTTCATTGTACACTTTATTCTATCAAAAAAAGAAGAAAAATCCCAAGAGAAAACTTAGGATTTTTAGCTTATATCAATTCCATTTTAGAAATTACGTCCTGACTTATTATAGCCATATTTTTCAACAAAATACTCACGGAATTCCAAAAGATTGTCATCCATAATGGCTTGTCGCACTTGCTTCATCAGGTTAAGCAAGAAGTAAAGATTGTGGTAGCTAGTCAAGCGGATCCCGAAGGTTTCATCAGCCTTGAGTAGGTGACGAAGATAAGCACGTGTATAGTTCTTACATGTGTAGCAATCACATTCAGGATCCAGTGGCGTAAAGTCCTCTGCAAACTGAGCATTTTTAACAACTAATCTTCCTTGACTAGTCATACAAGTTCCATTACGAGCGATACGAGTAGGTAAAACACAGTCAAACATATCCACCCCACGAATAACCCCATCAATTAAGCTATCTGGTGCCCCCACTCCCATCAGGTAGCGAGGTTTATTTTCAGGAAGGAGTTGAGTGGTGAAGTCTAAAACTGCGTTCATCTCTTCATGAGTCTCACCCACTGCCAAGCCACCGATCGAGTAGCCTGGGAAATCCATACTGACAAGGTCATTCGCTGATTGGCGACGCAAGTCTTCAAATCCTGCTCCCTGCACAATCCCAAATAATCCTTGGTCATGTGGACGACGATGAGCCTTCAAACCACGCTCAGCCCAACGGCTGGTACGCTCGATTGATTTCTTAACGTAGTCGTAAGGTTGATAAAACTGGGGACATTCGTCAAAGGACATCATGATGTCTGAGCCCAGATTGTTCTGAATAGAGATAGCTTTTTCTGGTGATAGAAACATCTTTGAACCATTGAGGTGGTTTTTAAAAGTTACCCCTTCTTCTGTGATATTGCGGCTATCTGCTAGAGAATAAACCTGGAAACCACCACTATCTGTCAAGATAGGCTGGTCCCAATTCATGA
>NZ_CAUQCP010000027.1:0-31239 GCF_963516575.1 uncultured Streptococcus sp. | reverse complement strand
ATCTCAATCACGCCTCCTATTAAAGTAGTTAGACCACTAACTTAATGACATTGACAGATTGCCTAGCTCTTTTTTATTTATGACTCAATTTCTTAGTTAAGAAATCTCCCAAGAATTGGATCGCAAAGATAATCAAAATGATAATGATGGTTGCCAAGATGGTCACATCGTGATTGTAGCGGTTAAATCCATAAGCGATGGCTACGTTACCGATACCACCAGCTCCAACCGCTCCGGCCATAGCTGTTTCCCCAACAAGGGAAATCAAGGTCACAGTCGTCACACGAATCAAATCTGGAAGACCTTCTGATAGGTAAACACCTACGATATCCCAGAATGTCGCTCCGCTCGCTTGAGCCGCCTCAATGACACCGCCATCCAGTTCAGCCAAGACAACCTGCACCTGACGGGCAAAGAAGGCAAAGACTGCAAAAGATAGCGGTACGATAGCCGCATTTGGACCAATGCTTGTTCCTACGATTAGATGAGAGAAGGGTGACAAGACTGCCAAGAGAATGATGAAAGGAACCGCACGGAAAATAGAGGTGATTTTATCCAAAATCCAGAAAACGATCTTATTTTCCAAGACACCACCTGGCGCTGTCAAGACAAGGAAGAGACCTGCAACAAGCCCCAAGAAACCTCCGATGATGAAGGAAAGAACTGTCATATAGAGGGTTAGGTAGATGGCTGTTCCCCAGCCTGCTTGACCAGCCCAGCCCATTTTATAGACATTTGGTAAATAGGTTTGAATCAATGATTCCATCTTACTGTCCTCCCTTCAATACTTTTAGTTGTACGCCTGCTTGACGAATGGCTTCTTGGGCACCTGCCAACGCTGCTTTTTCACCTGACAAGACCACCACCAATTCTCCAACAGGAGTGCCGTCGAGGATTTCAATATTCCCATAGAGGATATTAGCCGTTACTTGGTAACGCTTGTACAATTCATTCAAAAGTGGCTCGTCTGTTGAAGCTCCTGCATACTTTAGTTGCACCAAGAGACTGTTTTCAGACAAGTGTTGCACGATTTCTTGCTTCTCAATCTTGACCATAGCTTCATCAATCCCTGTAGCCGTTGAGATAAAGTCTTGGGTCAAAGGTTGTTTAGGATCTGAGAAGATTTCAAGAACACTGCCCTCTTCAATTAAATGCCCATCCTGCATAACTGCCACACGATTGGCGATGTCTTTGACAATCTGCATTTCATGCGTAATCAAGACAACCGTCAAGCCTAATTTTTGGTTCAAATCTTGCAACAAGGCCAAAATTTGCTTGGTTGTCTTAGGGTCAAGGGCAGAAGTTGACTCGTCTGAAATCAAGATTTTTGGATCATTTGCCAAGGCACGCGCAATGGCCACACGCTGTTTTTGTCCTCCAGATAATTGTGAAGGGTAATTTTCAGCACGGTCCGCCAAGCCAACCAAGTCCAACAACTTAGCTACTTTAGCCTTCTTTTCTTCCTTGCTGAGTCCAGAGTGTTTAAGGGCAAAGGCTACATTCTCCTCTGCCGTCTTTTGACTCATCAGGTTAAAATGCTGGAAAATCATTCCGATATCCTGACGTTTACGACGTAACTGCTCTGGTGTCAAGGTGACCTTGCCATCAAAAATCACATCATCGTCAATAGTAATTTTGCCTGCAGATGGTTTTTGCAAGAGGTTAATTACCCGTACAAGGGTTGATTTCCCTGCTCCAGAATATCCAACGATTCCGTAGATATCCCCTTCTTGGATGTGAATGGTCACATCCTTGACCGCTGTGATGGTTCTCTTCTTTTGGTGAAAAGTCACATCGATCTGATCTAACTTGATAATATCTCTACTCATAGCTTCTAATCAGCTCCTCTACTAATTCAATATGGGTGTAGTAATCGGCGATTCGCACGTTCTCATCTCCACCGTGGTCTCGGCTATTGGCATTTCCTAGACCGAAGGCCACCATTGGCACCTCTAGGGCATCAAAGACCGTATGCATTGGCCCTGTCCCAGCTGTAGTCGGCAAGACTGAAACGCCCTGTGGATAGAATTTCTTGGCCAACTCGATTACATTGAGAATGGCTGGTGCGCTCATATCGCTTCGATAGCTCATCTCTCCCAAGGTATAGTATAATTCTACCTTATCAAAGTCATTTTTGTCTAGCTGTTTCCGAATTTTTTCCAGAACATCATGCGGTTCTAGACCAGGAACCAAACGAACCTCTAGCTTGGCACTAGCTTCTGCAGGCAAAATCGTTTTGACTCCTTGTCCTTGATAACCTGACTGAATCCCTTCGATATTAAGAGCTGGCTCGAAAAAGAAACGTTTTAGAAAGGCTGCACGGTCCTCTTGTAAGAGAGGCAATTCCAAACCATAAATCTGGCTGATTTCCCCTGGATTTCGTTGTGCATAAGTATCCACCAAGGCCAATTCACGTTCATTTGGCTCTTGTACTTCTTCGTACAAGCCTTCAACCAAGATACGGCCATCTGCAGCTCGAAGAGACTGTAAGGCTTGAAGGAGGTACCAGGGAGCTGATTCCACAACCCCACCATAACTCGAATGGATATCCACATCAGCACTTTTTACCTTGGCATCAAAGGTTACAATCCCCTTATTTCCACCAGAAATTTCTAGCTGTTCCAAGGCATTTTTGGTCCCTTGTTCCCAGACCAATAAATCCGCACCACGGAGTTTATCCGCATGTTTTTCCAAATACTTATCCAGGTCTGTCGAAGCCGATTCCTCCGCACCCTCCATGATAAAACTAATACTGACAGGCAAATCATCATGGTGCTGCATATATTTTCTCAAAGCACTCAAACGAGCCGTGATATGACCCTTGTCATCGTCTACCCCACGCCCATACATGAAGCCATTGCGGACTGAAAGAGTAAAAGGATCTTCTGTCCACACCTGATCCCCATCAGCTGGTACAGTGTCATAGTGATTATAGAAAATTAGGGTCTTGGCATCTGGACGCGAACTCTTGAAATGCGCCATAACAAAGGGCGCCGTATAAGTCTCATCAATCTCCACTTCAGCCCCAACACGTTTGAAAATCTCACCCAGATAATTTGCGACTTCCTTAAGTCCAACCTGCTGGGCAAAGACTGATTTCTTAGAAATCAAGGTACGCAAAACCTCAAAATAATGCTGGGCTACATGATCCTTTTCAAATTTTTCAATTTGTTCTTGTTCGCTAGGAAAAACCATATTCTCTCTACCTTTCTATGAACTACTTTTTCTGACAATCCCTGCTCTATACAAAAGCAAGAGGTGGAATTCTCTCTCCCACCTCCCTGTTTCTTATTACCAAACTGGTTGATCCAAACCGTCTGATGTTTCTTCGATAACTTTTTTCACTTCATCTGTATGGTAAGCTGCAACAACTTTCTTGATAGCATCAGCCTTAGGTGATGATTCCCAATCTTTTTTCGCAACAATGATGTTGTACCATTGTTTTGAGTTTTCATCAGCTTGTTCTTTGAAGAGTGCTTTCTTGTAGTCCAATTTTGCTTCTGTAACGAAGGTATTGTTTACAACGGCAGCGTCAACTGATGACAATGAACGAGCTGTTTGGCTAGCATCCAATTCAGTGATTTTCAAGTTCTTTGGATTTTCTTTGATGTTAGCAACTGTTGCAAGAGCAGTTCCAGAAACATCCAATTTAATCAAACCAGCTGATTGAAGCAAGTAAAGCGCACGGCTTTCGTTTGTAGCGTCATTCGGTACAGCGATTTCTCCGTTTGCTGGGATGTCTTCTACTTTAGTGTACTTGTTGTCACTTCCATTCAAACCTGAGTAAAGGCGGATTGGAGAGATGTAAGTATCTGCAATCGCTACAAGGTCTTTCCCGTTTTCTTTGTTCCAGTTGTTCAAGAAGTTGTAGTGTTGGAAAGCGTTCAAGTCTACTTCGCCATCAGCAGTTGCCTTATTTGGTTGTGAGTAGTCTGTGAACTCTGTAAATTCCAAAGTGATTCCGTCTTTTTTAACCAATTCTTGGATTTTGTCCCAACGTTTTTCTTCAGAACCGCTACGGTTAACAGTTGCGATTTTAACGGTTGTTGCATTGTCTGCTTTCTTTTCTGAGTTTCCGCAAGCTGCAAGAGTCAAACCTGCGACTGTAGCAAGGGCTGCTACACCAAGCCATTTTTTGATTTTCATGATTCTTTCTCCTTAAAAATAATACCGTACTAGTATCTCACAATTTGTTTTATTTCACAAATTGTTATTAGATAGTCAGATATATAGTTTAAAACTATATCCCTAAAGACTCAGAAATCACCCATCTGAATCAGAATGGATGACTTCAAATAATTATTTAATATCAGCTTCTGCTGGTAGGTAAGTGTCTCCGAAGAATTGTTTTGACAATTTTTCAAGAGTTCCGTCTTTGTAGAGTTCTTTGATGCGTTTGTCTACAAATGTTTTCAACTCATCTTGACCTTTAGCAAGAAGTGGGTAAACGTAAGGTTGTTGGTCGCTTGGAAGTTCGATAACTTTCAAGTTGTCCAAACCTTGGTTCTTGATAACTGTTTCAACACCGATTTTATCAAAAATCTTGTAGTCAAACTGGCCATCGCTCAAGCGTCCCATGATTTGTTGGAAGTCAGCTCTAGTATAGTTAAGGACAGTTGGATTATCTGAGTGTTGTTTGTTGTAGTCTTCTAACTGTTTAGCAGATGTTGTCCCTTGAACAACTTCTGTTGATTTTCCACCGATATCATCAAGTGATTTGATGCTAGAGTCATCTTTTTTCACTACAAGAACGTTAGGGTTTTTAGCAGTTGGAGCTGCATAAAGGTATTTTTCTGCACGTTCTTTAGTGTAGCTGATATTGTTAACAGCCATCTGGTAACGATCAGCATCAAGTCCTGCAAAGACACCTGACCACTCTGTTTTTTCAAACTTGACTTCATACTTATCAGAGTCTTTAAAGATAGCACGAACTAGTTCAATCTCATAACCAGTCAATTCACCATTTTCTTCATAGTTAAATGGTTTTGGTGAAGCGTTAGTTGCAACGATAATTTCTTTCTTGCTAGCTGCTTCTCCTTCTTTCTTAGCACCACCTGAGCAAGCTGCTAGCACACCTGCAGCAACAAGCCCTAGGGCAGCAAGAGATGAGTATTTAACGATTTTTTTCATGTCATTTCCTCCAAAATAGAATACCTTATTATCTTATCAGAAAAAAAGTAATTATGCCATTATATGATATTTATCTCTGTGATAGATTTTCTTTATAGCCCATTTAAAATAGTAAACGTAGGACGGCAATCAAGACAACTCCAAAGAGAACTGTTCCGACTAGATTGCGGTAGCGAAAGGCTACCCAAGCCGTTGGAAAGACTGCTAAGAAGTCTAGCCATTTTATTTGAGGAAGACTACCAACCTTGCCTGTTACTACGCTTGAAAGAATCAAGGCAAAGATAATAGAAACGGGCAAGAACTTCAAAAAACGCTCAACGATTGCAGGCAAACCCTTATACTTGACCAAGATGAAGGGAATCATACGGGGAATCCAAGTCACCAAGCCAGAGAAAATAACTGCTAATAAAAGATACTTACTGACCATCTAAAACCACCCCCATTGTACAACCAAGTAGCGTCGCAAACAGAACAGCTAGTGACTGAGACACCACTGTCAAGAGTAAAAAGAAGGACACCGCAACAACTGCTAGGATAATGAGCAGATTGCGGACAGGAATCCGTCTTTGCATAATTTGGAATTGCGAAGCAAAAATGCCGATGAACATCCCAACTAGGGCAAAATCTAAACCAAAGATTTCTGGATTTGGCAACAGGCCACCCAGAGCCGTTCCGACTACTGTTCCCACAAACCAAGCCACATAGCTGTTAAGATTGTTTCCGTGCATCCACATAGGATTGACCTTGTCTGCATGGGCCAATTCACCCATCAAAACACCATAAGTCTCATCCGTCAAGATACTAGACATACCGATATTGTGCCAGAGACTAGTATGACGGAAATAGGTTGACGCATGCAAACTCAACAAAAAGAGACGCAAATTAATCAAAAAAACCGTCATAGCAATAGCTGCCACAGGTGCTTGAACCGCAATCAGTGCCAGCATGGCAAACTGAGCACTCCCAGCATAAACAAAGAGGCTCATCAAGCCCATCTCCACAGGTGTCACATAGGGCGCACCAATAATCCCACAGGCCAGTCCGATGCTGACATAACCAAGGGCCGTTGGCATGGCTGCCTGTGCCCCCTCCCAAAATCCTTTTTCTTTCATCTTTCTCCTCGTATTGTCTTAATAATACTCAATGAAAATCAAAGAGCAAACTAGAAAGCTAGCCGCAGGTTGCTCAAAACACTGTTTTGAGGTTGCAGATAGAAGCTGACGCGGTTTGAAGAGATTTTCGAAGAGTATAAGTAGGCTGAAAAGGCTCCATCCATAGCATGGACTATTATAACACATTCAGGAAAGAGAAAAAAGTCTGCTGATTTTGACCATCATAAAAAGACTGGCAATCCAGTCTCAAACATATATTATACAAATTCTCCGCTAGATACTTTCACGGATATTCAGGAGCATGAAAAAGGCAACTAGAAGAAATAGCAATAAAACAAAGCTAACTGCCAGAGTTCCAAAGCTAGTAGCAATGGTTACCAAAGCTATTGTAAATAAGCTAGGTAAAACAACCGTAATAGCACCGATAGAGGATTGAACTGCTCCCATTGACTCCTCAGGTATTTGTTTAAAAATGAGTTCCTGTAATCTAGGAGAGAGGACACCTGCGAAAAAGGCATCCAAGGTACTAAAGATGAGAATCCAGTCAAAACGAACTGTGGCAAATCCTACTAGAAGAAGCAACTGGATGACAAGTGAGGCATAGAGAGCTGTTTTTATAGAAATCGTATTTTTCAAATAGCCACTCACAAGACTTCCGACAATAAGGGCTGCTAATTCAAGAGTGGATAACAAGGCAAGAGATTGACCTGTTTGTAAATTCAAAAAGGGCTGATTCCTCAAAAACAGGGTAGAAACAGGAACTGTAACATTTATCACTGCTTGACTAATAGAAATAATAAACAAAACCAAGAGCACCTGATTCATATTCCATATCAATTTCGATGATTGGATCAAATGCTGGCAAAAGGATTTTACAGAGAGTCCTTCTTGATAGCTAATCGTTTTTTCTACTTTCAAGAGGTCATTTTTTATGAAGAGGATACCTAAAAATGCGATTAAAAAGGTAAGAGCGTTCAGTAAGGAAATAAACTGGATGGAAAGAATACCTAGTAAGACTCCTCCTAGAATATTACTGATTGTTTTCACTAAACTAACAGTTGACTGTTTAAATCCAATAGCTTCTGCCAGATGGTCTTGCCCAATAATTCTAATGAAAATTGGAGTGAGCATGGCGCCTGAAAAATAACTCAATGTGTCAGACAAGAGGTTAATCAGACAAATAAAGGTTACTAGCAACAAGGAGAAAGACTGCCCTGAAAGCGACAGGGACACTATAGAGTAAAGCAAAAATTTTGCAAAACTAATGACTGTGTATTTCAAGACACGATGATGTTGAAAATCCGCCAAAACTCCCAGAAAGATTTGTAGAACTTGGGGCAGGGTTTCTGAAATCGTGATGAGTAAAATCGCCAAAGGAGCAAAAGAAGCATCTGCCACATAATTCAAAAAGGCCAGATAAAAAATCGTATCCCCAAGCGTCGAAATCCACTGGTTGATGGTTAATTGCCTAAAATCTCTATTTTGAAGAAATACTTTCATCACAACTCCTTCATATCCATGTACTTAGATAACACATAAAGGTACTCTTGCTTATCTGCTTTAGAATACTTCACATAGCACTCTACTGTATTTAACAAAGACAATGCAACTTCTTTATATTTTCTTACTTTAAAATAACAATACAGTTCTAACAATGTATCAGCTATCCCTAGCATACCATTCCAGAAATCTGCATATTGAGCAAATTCTGTAATTAATCCTTCAGATAATTCTTTGATTAGATCTGTATACTTTTCAAAATCTATAAAAATCAAAGCACGAATAAATCCTGCTGTCCCGTTATTTAGATAAGGTGAAACTAAATTTGATTCTATCGGAACCATCCTACCATTATCTGCCACAATTAATTTTTCAATAATGATATTAATTCCATAATCAATAATATCGCAATCAAAGTCATATATTTTCATCAAAATAAGTAAGCCAGACAATCCATCTAGTCCTAAATTTTTTTCTCTATGCATCAGATGTTGCAGTAATCGCTGATTATTTTTAGCATTCTCATATCGTTGAAAATTGACTAGTTCTTTATTAATAATCTCAGTAATAGTAAAAGATCTTTCTGGTTGATCAGTTAGAACCTCATCTAAACTATGCAGGGATTCAATTTGATAAACATAAATTTCATTTAAATCTTTCAGGATATCAGATACTGTTGCATCCTTAGAAAATAGTTTTTCTATAATACTTGTAAAATTTGTTCTTAAACCAAATTCAGCCAATAAAGAATTTAAAATATGATATGATTGTGATAAATCGTCCATTGATTTTATATGCAATCTAGCCAACAAAAATAGTAGTAAATTCCCAACTTTATGGCAATCAGATACTTTGCCATCTATAGAGTTCCATTCCTTTAAGCTAATTACGCTATACAAACCAATAGCTGGTTTATTATCATACTCATAACTATTTTCTAAATCTACAAAGTAAAGTTTATTCTCTGATTTTATAAAATTTCCGGGATGTATATCATTTAAAATAATATTTCGACTATGAAAATATTCAACCAATTCTAATAGTTCCCTAGTAATCAATAAAAAACTTTTAAATTTCTTAGTGTTTAACTCCTTATTAGGCTTCTTATAGCTGACAATAGAGTATGCTTTTGTGTATTTTAATAAATCACTACCATCTATAAACTCATAAATATAATATTGGTTAATCCACTCTGTAACAGTTTCACGCACAACTGGAGTATGATCTAATAATTTTTTTGAAATTTCATATTCATTTTTTCTAAGTGTTTGAGTCTCTACCCCTCCAAAAGAAATAACATGAGGCCGACATTCCTTCAAAATATACTTTTTACCTTCTATCACTGAATCTACTTGATAGACGTTTCCTCCACTTGACTGTGATAGCATGGCTTTCAATCTATAATTTCTTGATAAATATGAATCCTTTATAAACGTATTCTCTTGAATATCTTGAATCCATTCTGGTAAGTTAAAATATGGTTTTTGATAGTCTTGCCATTTTTCTCCATTTGGTCCCAGCAAAGTCGGAATGCCTTTTTCTAAATACTCCAAATCTTCTCTAAAGAAGCCATATCTATAAAAAATCGTATTGGAATCTTTATAGGCACGATCACTTAGAATATAAATTCCCTCCATATTTTTAGGAATAGTTTGGTAAAGAAGCTCTAATAGATCAAGAAAAACATGGTCATTTTCAGGATAAATCGTAAAATATTTCCCCGAATTAACAGGAGATTCTCTAACAGAAAAATTATAGGCTACATCTTCTTCTCTCTATATATACTTATAAGATATCTTTCTAGCATCTAACAAAGGAGAAAGAAGATTATACATATCCTTATAATTATCAAACGTTGCTGATATATGAATTTTATAACCATAAATAGGCAAACTTTCTTCGTTTACAATTTTATATTTATACATTCTTTTCTCCTATTGTTATGATGATTTTTTCTTTAGCAATTACCTAAGTTGGTATTTCCTACATTAAAATTCCAAAACCATTATAAGTCTAAAAATAAACTTAATAATTGAGTATCTTTTACAATACTGTACAAATGATAGTTATTGTCACATCTGCAGACTGATTGAATCTATCTGATTCACGTGTTAATTCATGTACAAATGCTGTCATACGCTTCTCCTTTTCTATTTTATATTTCAATCCTGTAAGTAAAAAAGTTACTAAGGAATTTCATAAAACACCTATGTATTGAATGCCATAAAAATCAATTAGATTTTCAACAACAATCCTACACTCTTACTTAACAAGTTTGAAATTTTATTTGTAATCCACTTATGCGACCTAGGATTTGCTTCAAATGTCTTACAAGGACAGTATAACACGGAAATTAGCCTATTTTAGAAAATCGCATATTTGATATTTTTTCTTATAGAAATTTCACATTTGCGATTTTAGTAGATTTAATTATTTCACTGGTATAATAAAGTTATTACTAATGAGGAGTGGAGAAATATGAAGAAACAAATTTTAACATTATTGAAAATCGTTGCTGAGATTATTATCATTTTCCCGTTTCTAACTAATCGATAAGTTCTTTGTATTGCTGAAAACGCAATTCAAAAAGGGCTGTTAATTGTGGATTTTCTAATACTTGCAGAGATTGGATAAAGTGTTCAATCTCTTTTTGATTGCTTCCCTTAGTTTGAAGGAAAATGCTCATCTTCTTTAAAAACTGTCACAATAATTTCTCAAAAACATCGTATGGACGGAGCATACTCTCCAGCTCGGCTTCAAAGATTGGGATATAAGAAAAAAATTTGCGCTCCATGAGCTCTGAGATGATATTTAACAGCCCTTGTTTCATATACAGTCTATTATGTACCAACTCTTTAAATTCCTTGGATTTTTCGAGTAAGGAGGTTGATAAAAATATCAAATCTTGATTGCTTAGGAAAGGCATAGTATTGCAAAAAAGATAGAGTTCAAACCAGGTCCAAGATTCGATAGCATAGAGGTAGGTCGTCAAAAACTCCCTATCCTCCTCTTCTAGTGGGTAGCTTTTATCTAGTGAATGGATGGCATCTTTGATTACAATAGCATTCAAACGACGATAGGTCTGCGCCATCTGTTCTTGCTCGACTTCCTCCAACAGTTGCTCTAAGCCAGCAATATCTTGATGGGCAAAGCGATCCACAACCCTTCTACCAATTCGCATATGTGGAGATTCTTGATAATTGTTGAGCTTATGACCAAACTCATCAAAATTCATATTGATTCCTTGGATGGCTAAGATCAACTTGTCTGCAGATAGCATAGACTGTCCTAGTTCAAACTTGGACAACTGAGAGGCTGTTAGTCCAGCACAAGCCACATCTGACTGTTTGAGCTTTCTAGCCAAACGCAATTCCTTGTAAAATTCTCCTAATTCCATTCTCTCAATCATCTTACCACCTCCTATTTTTTATATATTATATCATTATTTACATTTATTTGTCAAAATATTCTGACATTTAAAAGAACAAAAAAGCCAGCCTTAAGCTGACTCTTTATTCCATGGTATCAAAAGCGAGGCTTGGTTTGGCATTGAGGTCCAAGCTTGCAAAGTTTTCTTTGTTCCACTCGCTGACGCTGGCATAGGCAATCATTCCTGCATTGTCTCCGCAAAGACGCAGAGGTGGAATGATAACCTTGACATCTGTGATTTCGGCTGCTAGGCGTTCTCTGAGACCTTTATTAGCTGCCACACCTCCAGCCACGACTAGGGTTTTAACAGGGTATTTTTCCAAGGCTTTCTTGGTTTTAACCATGAGAATATCCAGGACAGCTGCTTGGAAGGAAGCACACAAGTCCTCTGTTGCCAAGCTCTCTCCCTTTTGCTCGGCATTGTGGTGAAGATTGATAAAGGCAGATTTCAAACCTGAGAATGAGAATTCTAGATTATCCTCCTTAATCATGGCACGTGGGAAATCATAAATATCCTGCCCCTGATGAGCTAGCTCGTCAATCTCGCGACCTGCAGGATAGGTCAAGCCCATGACACGGCCGACCTTATCATAGGCCTCACCAACCGCGTCGTCCCGCGTTTCCCCAACAATCTTGTAATCCCCAGCCTCAGAAACATAGACCAACTCTGTGTGCCCACCGCTGACCAAGAGAGCTAGCAAGGGAAACTCCAAAGGCTCCACGCTCTGAGCTGCCATGAGGTGGCCAGCCATGTGGTTAACGGGAATCAGCGGAAGTCCATGTGCCCAAGCAAAGGCCTTGGCAGCTGACAAACCAACTAGCAAGGCTCCGACCAATCCCGGTCCATAGGTAACCGCAACAGCTGTTACGTCCTCTTCGGTAATCCCTGCTTCGGCTAACGCCTCCTCGATACAGGCTGTAATGACCTCGACATGGTGACGACTGGCTACTTCTGGCACTACGCCCCCAAAACGTTTGTGACTCTCAATTTGACTAGCAATGACATTGGACAAGAGCTCATTGTCGTTTTTTAAGACGGCGACACTGGTCTCATCACAGGATGTCTCAAATGCTAAAATATATCTATCCTTCATCTATTTCTCTCTTCATGATGATGGCGTCCTCGACTGGGTCATGGTAGTAGGCCTTTCGCTCAGCGATGACTGCCATCTTTTCTTTCTTGTAAAATGCTTGCGCTCGTTGATTTGACTTTCTGACTTCGAGGAAAATCTCCTTGTCTGTCGGCAATTGAGCAAACAAGGCTGACGCAATTCCCTGACCCTGATAGGTTTGTTTGACAGCGATTTGCAGGACTTCTGCTTCAAAGAGATTCTCCTGAACAGCTAGAAAGGCAATCACTTCCGCCCCATCATAAGCTAGAGCATACCAAGTCTGGTCTTGGGACAGGTCTGCTTGGATTTGTTCCAGCGTCCAAGGACTGACTGGGTAAATATCTGCCATAACAGCGTAGATGGCTTGAGCCAAGTCAGGCTGCTGTTGGATTCGTTTGATTTCTATCATAGACGTTTAATATAAGACTCACCAGACTCGGTGTGGTTCTTAAGCCAGTTTTCCTCAGCCTCAACACGTTTGAGGTAATTGGGCACAAAATCGTGCAAGGAGTCTGCTTCCTTATCCCAGGCCAAAAGAGCAAGATTGGCTGCATTAGGCAAGGTTTCTTTGAAATTAGTCCTTGGCAAGTGTTCTTGAATCTGCTCCACAAAGGGGCCAACTTCTCCGACAAAGGTTACCTGACTAGCACCTTTGATTAACTCGATGACTCGCTCAAAAGGTAGATGTGCTTCTGCCATGACAGGTTTGGCATTTTCATAAAATCCTACATAAACATTGTTGCGACGCGCATCCATCAAAGGAACGAACAAGCCTTCTTGCTGGTATGGCACCAGAGCCAAGAGGCTAGACATACCAACCAACTCGATGTTCAGAGTGTGAGCTAAGGTCTTGGCAGTTGCTACCGCGATTCGCAAACCTGTGTAGCTACCTGGTCCCTCTGCCACCACGATTCGGTCCAAGTCCTTGGGTGTCCAATCCAAACTTGCCATCAAAAAATCGATGGCAGGCATGAGGGTAATACTGTGATTTTTCTTAATATTAATCGTCGTCTCGGCAAGAACCTGCTTGTCCTCTAAAATAGCGAGAGAAAGAGCCTTGCTGGACGTATCAAAAGCTAATACTTTCATAACACATTCCTATCTTTTTGTCTGCTTACTATTATACTACAAAAGCTGGCACATGGGAATTTTCTTTGCCCCCAAACAAAAATGCCTATACTTAGCCCAAAAACTATTCGCAAATAAGATTCAAAAAAAAATTTCACTTTTCCTTTTCTTTTCCGAATATAAAAGTGAACAAGAAAAAAGGAGGAAAGTTCAATGACAAATTTTGACGTTCTTGACAATCAATTTTTATCCCTATCTGAAAATGAATTATCAGATATTGATGGCGGTCTCGCTCCCTTGGTTATCTTTGGAGTAGCAGTATCTTGGAAAGCTATTGCAGGTGGAACAGCACTTATAGGTTCTGGTTTGGCAGCTGGTTATTTTTTAGGAGGAGATTAATATGATGAAAGATTTGAACAACTATCGTGAAATTTCTAATAAGGAATTGCAAGAAATAAAGGGTGGCTTTGGTGTAGGTGTTGGTATTGCTTTATTTATGGCAGGTTATACCATTGGAAAAGACCTTCGTAAAAAGTTTGGTAAGTCATGCTAGATAAAAGACACATTTTTAGAAGGATAAATTTTATCTTCTTCATCTCTTACAGTTTTCTCAGCATTCTCAATAATTTAAACATTACTACTATCCCTTTACCAATTGATTTATCTGTTTGTATTGTTTTATTTTTATGCTTCAACTCTATTTTTGAACAGAGTAATGATCACCATAAAAATAATAAGCTCTGAAAATTTCATTGTCATGTCATTTTAGAGAAATGCAAAGACCACCTCATCTTGATAGATGGGGTGGAATTTTCGTGTCGTAAATCTACTATCTCTATATCCCCAAACAAAAATGCCCCAGCATAAGCAGGGCATCTAAGCATTTAATCCAAAGAAAAATACAAACCAAACGACATAGGTTACAAGGAGGAGAAAAAGCGAGTAGAGAGTCACAAAGGTAATTTTCCACAAGAACTTGCTTTGTCGTTGTTCTAGTTTTGCAAACAGAAGATTCCCTCCATAAACACAAGCAACAAAAACGATAAAAGCTACCAAGCGAGCTCCTATCGCAAAAGCAAATAAGTCATACATAGGGAACCTCCTTGACTTAAAAACTATAGGGAATTGTGACAAACGATAAATTCCACTTCCATTATCAAGATAACATATTTTCTTTATTTTTGCAAGCGCTTACTAAAGAAATCGCCTCCTAACTTTCTCGTTTCCGTCTTTTACTAATTTTTCATTTTATGTTATAATTGAAACAATTGTAACGAATCAAGGTCAATCTAGACACAAAATGGAATGAAATCAAGCAAATCTCTGCTAAAAGTTTGGAACAAGCTGACCTGTAAAATAGAAAGGAACTATATGATTTACAAAGTTTTTTATCAAGAAACAAAAGAACGTAGCCCACGTCGTGAAACAACACGCGCACTTTACCTAGACATCGATGCCAGCTCAGAACTTGAGGGCCGTATCGCTGCTCGCCAACTTGTCGAAGAAAATCGCCCAGAGTACAATATCGAGTATATCGAACTCTTGTCTGACAAATTGCTAGATTACGAAAAAGAAACTGGCGCTTTCGAAATCACGGAGTTCTAATATGGCCTATACTCTTAAACCTGAAGAAGTCGGCGTTTTTGCCATCGGTGGTCTGGGAGAAATCGGGAAAAACACATACGGAATTGAATACCAAGACGAGATTATCATCGTCGATGCTGGGATTAAATTCCCAGAAGATGACTTGCTTGGTATCGACTATGTCATTCCTGACTACTCTTACATCGTAGACAATATCGACCGCGTCAAGGCTGTTTTGATTACCCACGGACACGAGGACCACATCGGTGGGATTCCATTCCTGCTCAAGCAAGCAAATGTCCCTATCTACGCTGGACCGCTTGCCTTGGCTTTGATCCGTGGGAAACTCGAAGAACACGGCCTCTTGCGCAACGCCAAACTTTACGAAATCAACCACAATACTGAGTTGACCTTTAAAAATCTCAAGGCAACTTTCTTTAGAACGACTCACTCTATTCCAGAACCTTTGGGGATTGTCATTCATACTCCTCAAGGGAAAATTGTCTGTACGGGTGACTTCAAGTTTGACTTAACACCAGTTGGTGAACCAGCAGATTTGCACCGTATGGCAGCTCTTGGTGAAGACGGTGTACTCTGTCTCCTGTCTGACTCGACAAATGCAGAAGTGCCAACCTTTACCAACTCTGAAAAAGTCGTTGGTCAGTCCATCATGAAGATTATCCAAGGCATAGAGGGACGTATCATCTTTGCATCCTTTGCCTCAAATATCTTCCGTCTCCAGCAAGCAACAGAAGCCGCTGTTAAGACTGGACGTAAGATTGCAGTCTTTGGTCGTTCTATGGAAAAGGCCATTGTCAACGGAATCGATCTTGGCTACATCAAAGCTCCTAAGGGAACCTTTATCGAGCCAAATGAAATCAAAGACTACCCTGCAGGCGAGGTTCTGATCCTCTGTACAGGTAGTCAGGGTGAGCCGATGGCTGCCCTCTCTCGTATCGCCAACGGAACCCACCGTCAGGTACAACTCCAACCAGGCGATACGGTTATCTTCTCTTCAAGTCCAATCCCTGGAAACACTACTAGCGTCAACAAGCTGATTAACGTCATTTCTGAAGCTGGTGTCGAAGTTATCCACGGTAAAGTGAATAATATCCATACATCTGGACACGGTGGCCAGCAAGAGCAAAAACTCATGCTCCGCTTGATTAAGCCAAAATACTTCATGCCTGTCCACGGTGAATACCGCATGCAAAAAGTCCATGCTGGACTAGCGGTGGATACTGGTGTTGAGAAGGACAATATCTTTATCATGAGCAATGGTGATGTACTTGCCCTTACTGCTGACTCTGCTCGTATCGCAGGTCATTTCAACGCCCAAGATATCTATGTCGATGGAAATCGTATCGGTGAAATTGGTGCTGCTGTCCTCAAAGATCGTCGTGATTTATCTGAAGATGGTGTTGTACTTGCAGTCGCAACTGTTGACTTCAAATCGCAGATGATTCTATCTGGTCCAGACATCCTCAGCCGAGGCTTTGTCTACATGAGAGAATCTGGTGACTTGATTCGCCAAAGCCAACGCATCCTCTTCAATGCAATTCGTATCGCACTGAAAAATAAGGACGCTAGCGTGCAATCTGTCAATGGTGCCATTGTCAACGCTATTCGCCCCTTCCTCTATGAAAATACAGAACGTGAACCAATCATTATTCCGATGATTCTCACACCAGATGAAGAATAATACTCAATGAAAATCAACAAAACAGCCCCGTCTTCGGAGCTGTTTTTCTCTATGCTTTCTTTTCTTGATTTTTTGAAATACTACGATTTTTACCTTCCAAATACACCATCAAAATAGAAATATCTGCTGGGTTTACTCCCGAAATACGGCTGGCTTGGCCGATGGTTTCTGGATTGATAAGTTTGAACTTCTGACGGGCTTCTGTCGCGATAGAATCAATATCATCCCAGTCGATATTAGCTGGAATACGTTTTTCTTCCATGCGTTTCATCTTGGCAACCTGATCCATGGCTTTAGAAATATATCCTTCGTACTTGATTTCTGTTTCAATCAATTCGATAATCTTGTCATCTAAGTCCTCTGCAGCTGGTCCGATGAAGGCCACCACATCTTGGTAAGAAACTTCTGGACGACGAAGGAATTCCTTAGCTGTCACCGCATCTGTCAACGGCTTGAACCCCATCTCCTCAACCTTAGCATTGGTTTCCTTGACTGGCTTGAGTTTGATACTGTCTAGGCGCTTCATCTCATTGTCAAATTGATTTTTCTTGATTTCAAAACGAGCCCAGCGTTCATCATCCACAAGTCCAATCTCGCGTCCCATCTCTGTCAAACGCATATCGGCATTGTCATGACGCAGGATAAGACGGTATTCAGCACGACTGGTCAAAAGGCGATAAGGCTCAATGGTTCCTTTGGTCACCAAGTCATCAATCATCACTCCGATATAACCATCACTGCGCTTCAAAATCAATTCAGGCTTGCCTTGGATTTTCAGAGCCGCATTGATACCTGCGATAATCCCTTGGCCAGCAGCTTCTTCGTAACCTGACGTTCCATTTGTCTGACCAGCTGTGAAAAGTCCTGAGATTTTTTTGGTTTCAAGCGTTGCACGCAACTGATGAGGCAAGACCATGTCATACTCAATGGCATAACCTGTTCGCATCATCTCTGCATTTTCCAAACCTTTGATAGAATGAACAAGTTCACGTTGCACATCTTCAGGCAGACTGGTTGAAAGTCCTTGAACATAGACTTCTTCTGTATTGCGCCCTTCTGGCTCAAGGAAGAGTTGGTGGCGTTCCTTGTCCGCAAAGCGCACAATCTTGTCCTCAATCGACGGACAGTAACGAGGTCCCACTCCCTTGACCACACCTGTAAACATAGGAGCACGGTGGAGGTTGTTTTGGATAATCTCATGACTGGTACCGTTGGTGTAGGTCAACCAACATGGCACTTGATCCTTGACATAATCCTCATCACGTGAAGTGTATGAGAAGTGATTAGGCGCTTCGTCTCCTGGCTGAATCTCTGTCACGTCGTAGTTGATTGAAGAAGCCTTGACACGTGGAGGAGTTCCCGTCTTGAAACGACCGATTTCGAGGCCCAGTTCCTTGAGATTGTCAGCAAGGTTAATAGAAGCCAAGCTGTGGTTAGGACCTGATGAGTACTTGAGGTCACCGATGATAATTTCCCCACGAAGGGCAGTCCCTGTCGTCACAATAACAGCCTTAGCAGAATACTCTTGATGGGTCGCTGTACGAACACCGACAACCTTGCCATCTTCCACCAAAATCTCATCAATCATGGTCTGACGAAGGGTCAGATTTTCTTGATTTTCAACTGTCTTACGCATTTCCTTAGAGTAAAGCTCCTTGTCAGCCTGCGCACGAAGGGCACGAACGGCAGGACCCTTCCCTGTGTTGAGCATCTTCATCTGGATATAAGTCTTGTCAATGGTCTTAGCCATTTCACCACCGAGGGCATCGACTTCACGCACAACAATCCCCTTGGCAGAACCACCGATAGAAGGATTACAAGGCATGAAAGCCAGCATTTCAATGTTGATAGTCGCAAGCAAGACCTTGCAGCCCATACGGCTAGCTGCTAGGGATGCTTCTACCCCAGCGTGTCCCGCACCAATTACAATAATATCGTATTCTTCAGTAAAATTATAAGTCATGTTTCTCTCCTATTTCTCAAGATGAATGTGTCTTAGTTGGCCGTCCCAATCTGGTAGGGCTGTTTTTAAAAAGGCTGGAACTAGATTGATACCCTCAAGCTTGTCTATGTCAATCCATTCACAGGGCTGCCTTTTCTCATCTTCCTGCATGGTCAATGGGGCATCTTCAAGCAAATCCACCAGATAATGAAACTCGATATTGTGATAGAAAACACCGTCCTGTTCAAAACGATTTTCAACAACAAAAGCTAGTTGCCCAGCTTGAGCTCGGACACCTAATTCTTCCCTCACTTCACGGACTACCGCTTCTTCCGTTTTTTCGTTAACTTGAATCGCACCGCCAATTGTGTAATACTTGCCCTTGTCTTTGGTGACTAGGAGCTTGCGATTTTGGACAATCAAGGCTGTCGCCCGAACTCCAAAAACCGTATTTCCTACTTTTGTCCGAAAGTCTTGCTGAGTCATTTTTTCCTTTCCCTTAAACGACACAAAAACAGTCAAAACTCCAAAGAAGTGCAGGACAAAAAAGCCTGCAACATCCATGAGCTTTGACCATCATTTCTATTGCTTTTATTATTGTAGCAAATTGAGAAAATTTGTCAATCTAAATGTACTGACAAACTTGTCCATCGCGGTAAGCATTGTCAATCAAACCGCCACCGAGACACTCTTCGCCATCGTAAAAGACAACTGCCTGTCCTGGTGTAATGGCGCGTTGCGGTTCTGCAAAGATAACCTCTGCCTTATCTCCTTTGACATGGACGGTCACCTTCGAATCAGGCTGACGGTAGCGGAATTTAGCCGTACATTCGAGCGTAAACTCCTCTGGCATATCACGAGTAAAGTGGACTTGACTAGCTTCTAGGCTTGTTGACATGAGCGAGTCATGGTAGAAACCTTGGCCAACATAGAGGATATTTTTGCTCAGGTCTTTTCCGACAACGAACCAAGGGGCATTGTCACCACCGTGTTGCCCACCGATACCGAGACCTCCACGCTGACCAATCGTATAGTACATAAGACCTGCATGCTCACCCATATCGCGTCCATCCACAGTCATCATGCGACCAGGCTGAGCTGGTAAGTAATTGCTGAGGAAGTTTTTAAAGTTCTTTTCTCCGATAAAGCAAATCCCTGTCGAGTCTTTCTTCTTAGCAGTCGCAAGGCCTGCTTCTTCTGCGAGTCTGCGTACTTCAGGCTTTTCCAAATGTCCCAGAGGGAACATGGTTTTTTGAAGTTGTTCTTGCGAAAGTTGGCTGAGGAAATAGGTCTGATCCTTGCCATTGTCCACGCCACGAAGCATGTGAACAGTACCATCTTCATCACGCGCCACTCGGGCATAGTGCCCAGTCGCTACATAGTCTGCACCCAAGGTCATGGCATAGTCCAAAAAGGCCTTGAACTTGATTTCCTTGTTGCACATAACATCTGGATTTGGTGTGCGTCCTGCACGGTATTCCGCTAGGAAATACTCAAAAACGCGGTCCCAGTACTCTTTTTCAAAATTGACAGAGTAGTAGGGAATGCCAATCTGGTCTGCCACCGCAGCCACATCCTTGTAATCTTCGGTCGCCGTACAGACGCCGTTTTCATCTGTGTCATCCCAGTTCTTCATGAAGATACCGATCACATCGTAGCCCTGCTCCTTGAGAAGAAGAGTCGTCACCGACGAATCAACACCACCACTCATCCCCACGACAACACGTGTTTTAGAGTTATCACTCATGGTAAGTCTCCCATCTATTCGTTTATTTATACCCCTCAAAATTCTATTTACTATGACTTTCAATAGAATTTCTTCAAGTATAGTCATTTCGTTTGCTTTTAGTACTAGGCAACGAGTCGCAGGCATAACTTGAGTTCGCTCAATCAGTCTGGGAGACTGATTGAGGTTATAAATCAGACAAGCTAAGCTTGCATCTCATTTCGAGTTAACGACGTAATAAAAGATAAACGAAATGACTAGTTCACGATTGAAGGTCGTGTGTGCTTTAACGATTGAAGGTCGCTTGAGCAGTATTCATTATAACATGCTTGGTTGGAGAAGACAAGGAAGAGGCTGATAATCTACCAACCTCTGGTTTTATTGATAAAAACTTTAGTCATCATCGTCTCTATAAAAATATTTTCTATACACTCTTGATAATACCAAAATTAATGCCAATATCATACCAAGAGCTATAATAATAGAATTGATTAGATTTATTTTAGTATATCCAATCACTAGTCCAATAATTGGACTAGTAGACATGCTTAGATATAATAAAAATGACAAAAAATGAATTTCACCAATTCCAGCAAAAAAATGTTTCATGTAATGATTCTCCATTTGCTCCATTAAATCCGTTTTATTTTAGAGTAGCATAAAATAAGCAATCCTTCAATAAAATCCATTGACGAAATACTATTCTAAAGCATTGATAACTCAGATTTCTCAGAATAGAGCTGTCCAAACTATCGAACAGCTCAAACACACACATATCCATGCAATTCTACATTTAGAATTGCTTTAAAATAAATGTTTTAGGATTATTCTAAGCCTTTGACTGCTTAAAATTTTACGTTCTGAAGAATTCTAAAGCTAGAATAGCTCAAAACAATGAGAACTTAAGTATTCGAAGCTTAAGAGTCATACGATTTCCAAATAAGTGTTTTAAAATTAAATTTTAAAGGTATCCTTAAATCTAAAGATTTTTGATAAGATTTCTGTATTTTTCACAATTCAATGATTCGATGACATTGTTGGGCTACATAAGCATCGTGGGTCACGATAATGACTGTTTTCCCCTCGCGATTCATCTCTAAGAGAAACTTCAAGACCAAATCTCTATTTTCAGGATCCAGAGAACCTGTTGGTTCATCGGCTAAAATCAGCTGGCTGGGTTTTAAGATGGCTCTAGCAACTGCAATTCGTTGTTGTTCACCCCCAGACAACTCGGAGACCTTTTGATGCAACGTAGCTGACAAACCTACTCTCTCTAAAATCTCTTCTACCTTTTTGAGCTTGTCTTTCTTAGGCAATTTCACATATTTCAGCGCCAGCATAAGATTGTACTCGACCGTTTCATCATCAATCAGGGCAAAATTTTGAAACAGATAAGAGATATGCTCACGGATTATTGTTTGCGACTTAGCAGAATTGACCGCTAGATTTGTCTGACCAAAAATCTCATACCGTCCGCTATAATCACCATCTATCAAACCTAATAAATTTAACAAGGTCGACTTACCACTGCCACTCTTGCCAACAATGGCCACCAAATCCCCCTGATCAATCCTGAGAGATAAGTTATCCAAAATCACTTTTCTCCCAATGGTTTTGGTAATATTTTTCAACTCCATCATAAGATGCCCCCTTTCAATAATTCTACTAGACTTCTTTTCTCCATCCTAGAGGCCAAGACTAGCACAAATAGTATATCCAAACATGTAAAACCTGCAAACAGTAGGAGTGGCAAGAGCGCATGGGCAAAGAAAATCAATACTAGAAGAGGGAGACTATAGCCTAACAAGAGCAGAACTAAGAGAGGGCGGTAGCGATCGACCAGTTTCCACCCCATAAATTTCTTGGTAATGATGTCCCTGCGCTTCAATAAGAAAGTTGTTACTAGTAAGAAGTAGGAAATCATCATGCTAAGGAGACCAAACAAAGCAAAGAGTATATTAAGATTTCGAACTGCATCTCGATAAGAATCTACTTTCTCTTGTTGAATGGCTTGAAGCGATGAAAATTTTAAATAATTCCCATCTGATAATTTCTCAACTAACTCCGTAATCACTTTTTGATTTTGTTCTGTATTTTCAACTTTCATAGGATTGTTTAAACCTGTCGTTGACAAGCGAGTCTTTTCTTCCCACATCATGTCTTGATCATTTACCAGACTAATGATTGGATTGTGGAGATTTTCCTTTCGCTCATTATTATAAGGGAAGAAAGACCAATCTCCTTCATAGTAGGCAATTTCTACATCCATATCTTCTATTGTTTGCTTTTGCTGATCTTCATACTTCAGAGAAAGATAGGCGATGGATTTTCCCAAGAACTGATTCTTGCCTTCTTGTCCTTTGGCACTGGCTGGCATCAAAATAACTTTTTTAGTGCTGGTATCTGGTAACTTGAATCCCTTGCTCTTTAGAAAATTGCTATTAGCATAGTAAACATCTACCTTATCAGGCAGTTGGTACTGCTGTACTTGTTCAGCTTTGATGACTGGTTTGATAGGAAGACTCGCACTTCGCACATAATTTACTTGTATTTTTGCTAGCAAATCTTGATAAAATTGGTAGAAATAATCTGTAGATTTCCCTGAACCTGCTAGCTCTTCTTGCCACAGGTTATCATTGAGTTGGAAGGTTTCTAAGGTCAAGTAATTCCCTTGGCTTACCCACTGTTGCTGATAAGCAAGTTCTTTGTTTTCTTGTTCTAGACTTCTGCCTACCCCAATCAGTAAGGCCGTCAGTAAAATAGTTGTCCCTATTTTCATCACATAATTGAAGATGAGACCAAGTTTGACAGATGAAAAACCTTTCAACATGGAACTAACTGTCATTTTCTGAATCATCAGGTAGGTCAGCCAACTGATGAACAAATACAACTGTAAAAGCAGAAATTGGGATAAGAGTAAACTTGGGAACAGAAGTTTTGGCCTGTAGTCCAGCACTAAAAATAGTCCCAAGTCAATGACAAGACTTCCACCCAAGAGAAGATAAAAATTAGTCTTTACAAAACCAGCTAAAATCGCCCTGCTTTGAAAACCAAGTAACTTTTGAACCCCCACTCGTTTCATCTCCATCATCGGCTGATAAACTGTTACTAACACAAGAAGTAAAATAGCCAAGACAAAAACAATGGCAGATAAAAGCAAATCTCGATTTATGACTTCCACTGCACTTTTATAGGTAGGCTCTAGCAAGGTAGCCTGATCTATCTTGAAAAAATCGCTCCATTTCTGTACAATCCTATCCTTATCCATCTCTTGTGTAGAAGTTATCGTATAGCGACCATTTAAACTACGAGATGTATCCTTGATATAGGTTTGAAAAGTTATAAGCTGAATAGGCTTGGCTTTTAGAAAGGTCGGTATCGTACCAAGTTTATTAGAAATTTTTTTATTACTGTAGACTCCTTCACCATCTGTGGTAAAATCAAGAGAAGAAATCCCAAACTCTTGGTAGGGGAAGGTATCTTTATCAAAAACACCAGACTTGATTACCTCATCACCACTGTCTGTTTTGATGATGGAGACTTTGTACTCCTTTGATACATCCTCAAAAAATCGAAGAACAGACGCTGCAGGTTCGTTAATATCTTTCAAATACAAATCCAAAGAATCTACAGTCTTTCCCATTTCCCGAATCCGAACCGCTTCACGTGTGTAGTTTACATTAAAAACAAAAAAAGTGGTACACAGCAACAGCAGAAACATACAAAGATGACTGATTTTTTTCATAGAGATACCTCCCATGAAGAAAAAACTAACTTTCTAATAAAGCCACACAGTGATTTTCTCAGCTTGATTATGTTCAATGCCGAAAACACTGTGTGGTTTTTGAATGTTTAGAGGTTAGTTTTTGGAGTAATTGTCTATCAGAATGTTCGATTATCTGTCAATAATCCTAAAAAATCTTGTCGTTTCAAATCTGAGAAATGTTTGGTAGAAAGACTTCCTTTTTGAAGTCCATCATCTCTAACCTGTAAATAATAGCTATGTTGGCTTGTTTTAATTGTCAAAAAATCGCCAAATACAAAAGCTCTTTTCCAGTTGCGAATCTCAAATTCTTTCATCTCTGATTTTGGAATGCGGATAAGTCCTTGTCGCAAATCACGATGATGCTCACTTGTGAAAGTCATCCCATTCCCAAGATTTCTTATCAGCAGTTCATCTGGAGTTACCATCACCAGCGCTATTTTAGTTAAGAAAATTTCAACTGTTGGTGGTAAAATCGCCAAATTAAACCAAGGATGTAGGTAGCGATACGCTAAGAAATAGTGAGTCTCCTCACCCAATCCTAGTTGTTTATATAAGGTCTTGACTTCACTATCTAACCTCGCTTCAAAAGACACATCTGAATGCTCCTCTTCCTTCTTCTGATTAAAATAACGCATCCAGACTAGGAAACCTATAAAGACTAGGACAAATATTCCTGATAAGATATATTTTAAATTGTAGTTCATCGCTTAACCTCCTGATTCACTACTCCGCCTAAAACAGAAACCTATTTATTTTGAAAATAGTTCCATCACAACTTTAAATAAGACGGGTGTCATTAAAATTAGGATAATTCCTATCACAAATATCATGACTACTCGAAAAAGTTCCTTATTTTTAAACATTTTTCCACCCCTTTTCTAGCTACATCATAGTACTCGTTAAACCCATTTTAAAATTACACCAAGCTTATTTTAGTTTTCTTTTCTACTTTTTATATTACTATGATACAATATTTTTAATAGGATTTTATTATTTGTTAACTTTTTTCACGAAAAGGAGTCAATCATGCGTTATGATTTTGGAAAGGTATATAAAGAAATACGTGAGTCAAAAGGATTGACTCAAGAAGAGGTCTGCGGAGATGTCCTTTCAAGAACTAGCCTATCAAAGATTGAAAGTGGCAAGGTAACTCCCAAATATGAAAACATGGAATTTCTTCTCCGACAGATTAATATGAGTTTTGAAGAATTTGACTACATCTGCCATCTCTATCAGCCGAGTCAACGGACAGAAATCATGCAAACCTATCTCAATATGAATTCCATCATTGGTAGCAGTGGTCTAGTCAATTTTTTTGAAACATGCCAAAACAGTTGTAGAAGCAAGTATACCACATGCCATTAAATATGCAACACCAATTTTTTATCATATTTACTTCATATCATACAGTATTTTCAGAAAAAATAGAGCTATTCATTTGTAAACATCTGAGTCCTGGTCTTTAAATAGGATTGATTATAACACTTTTTGAAAGCGAAATACAAGGGAGTCCCATATTGACTCCCTTGATTTGAAAAATATTTTGACCCTTATCCTTAGAACTAGAAATTGTAATATATTACCACATTTGTTTAATTTCTTCTCTATAAGCAACTTCATATCTCATTGCTTCATCAGAGTAAAAATGGTAACAGTATTTGTAAAATTGATACCCATTACGATAGTATCTACTTAGTTTTACATACATACCTGGAGCTCCTTCTCCTAATAAGGCATCTAATATTGAACCAATACCAATCGCAGGGGTTAAATAAGGGATGAGAAAAGCAATAACACCTAACAAAACTGTACGACCTCTATTTTGAAAGTCAATATTATAAGTATGTGTATCAAGATAATACCAAGTAATAGCTGATCTTGCCATAATAGTCTGTTCAGTTGACTGGTCTTCATTTTTACTTACTTGAACCATACCATCAAATTCATCTGAGGTTAGTTCTAAGACCCCGTCAACAAAAACATTGTGTTCGTCATCAATATATACTTTTGACACCACTCCATCTTCGTTTGTGATTGCTAGATTATGTGAATCTACAACACGAACATACGACGGAGTAGATTGAAAATCAGACGTTGTCAAATTAGATTTATTACTCATTGCAGATTCTAAAGCTAACGCCGTTGGAGAGAATATATTAAGAAAAATTACGGTCAAAAGAAACAGAGAACATTTTTTCATTTTGTAAGCCTACTTTCTTATAAAATATTTAATGACAACATAACTCATAGGGAATATTAACAATATCAAAAATATAATTTGAATCCTATAAATATCTGGTTGAAAAAATGAAATATAACAACCCGTCAATAACAATCCCATGAAAACGACACCAAAAATAAAATCAACTATATAGTCATTTTTATTTCTTTTCAAAAACATCACCCCCTATCACTATACAAATCTAACACCAAAGGGCTGATGATAGCACATTACGTCTCTATGTGTCGTAAGCTCCCTCCTCTCTTTATTAAATCATTAGCAGATTACATCGGCCATTTCCATGGGAAAACCGTAGCAATGCTGAATAAGAAAGCAAGAACAACTAAAAAGCGAAAAACTTTTTTATTCATACTTTTTTCCTCCTATCTGTATTTTGTATCTATAGTATACCTCTTCTTTACTCTATTTTAAAATTAGTTAACTTTTTTCACACATTATTTTAGCTTTCTTTTTTACTATTCCTGTTATTATGATACAATATTTTTAATAGGATTTTATTATTTGTTAACTTTTTTCACGAAAAGGAGTAAATCATGCGTTATGATTTCGGGAAAGTATATAAAGAAATACGCGAGTCAAAAGGATTGACCCAAGAAGAGGTCTGTGGAAATGTCATCTCAAGAACCAGCCTATCAAAGATTGAAAGCGGCAAGGCAACTCCCAAATATGAAAATATGGAATTTCTTCTCCGTCAAATCAATATGAGTTTTGAAGAGTTTGACTACATCTGCCATCTCTATCAACCGAGCCAACGAACAGAAATCATGCAAACTTATCTTAATATGAGTTCTATCATTGGCAGCAGTGGTCTAGTTGATTTTTTTGAAACATGCCAAAACTATCTCAAGACCCATCATGACCTCCCTATAGAAGAGATCAGGGATATGCTGGAAGTTGTCATTCATATCCGTCAACATGGTACAGAGCAACTATCAGACCAAGTGAAACAGACTATCCAAAAACTGTGGGAAAAAATTGAAAAACAAGATACATGGTATGAAAGTGACCTAAAAATCCTCAATACCATCCTTTTCAGCTTGCCCATTGAACACCTCCATCTCATCACTGGAAAAATCTTGCAACGCTTAGAAGTCTATAAAAACTATCAACATTTATATGACTTGCGAATGACAATTCTACTCAACCTTTCCACCATTTACTTATACCATCAAGACAAAAACATGTGTCAACAAATCTGCTACACTTTACTAGAGGATGCCAAGAACAAGAAAAGCTACGATATGCTTGCTATCTGCTATGTCCGTATTGGGATTTGTACAGACGATTCTAAACTTATCCAAAAAGGGTTCTCCCTTCTGGAGCTGACCGAGGAAACTTCTATGCTGTCTCATCTCAAAAAAGAAGTAGAAACCTATTATCAACCGAAGGAAAGAGAAAAAAGCTTAGCTTCTAAATAAAACCACACAGTGATTTCAGTCTTGAACACAATCAAGTTGAAAAAAACACTGTGTGGTTTTTGAACGTTTAGAGGTTAGTTTTTGGAGTAATTATCTATCAGAATGTTCGATTATCTGTCAATAGTCCTAGAAAATCTTGTCGTTTCAAGTCGGAGAAATGTTTGGTAGAAAGACTTCCTTTTTGAAGTCCATCATCTCTAACCTGTAAATAATAGCTATGTTGGCTTGTTTTAATTGTCAAAAAATCGCCAAATACAAAAGCTCTTTTCCAGTTGCGAATCTCAAATTCTTTCATCTCTGATTTTGGAATGCGGATAAGTCCTTGTCGCAAATCACGATGATGCTCACTTGTGAAAGTCATCCCATTCCCAAGATTTCTTATCAGCAGTTCATCTGGAGTTACCATCACCAGCGCTATTTTAGTTAAGAAAATTTCAACTGTTGGTGGTAAAATCGCCAAATTAAACCAAGGATGTAGGTAGCGATACGCTAAGAAATAGTGAGTCTCCTCACCCAATCCTAGTTGTTTATATAAGGTCTTGACTTCACTATCTAACCTCGCTTCAAAAGACACATCTGAATGCTCCTCTTCCTTCTTCTGATTAAAATAACGCATCCAGACTAGGAAACCTATAAAGACTAGGACAAATATTCCTGATAAGATATATTTTAAATTGTAGTTCATCGCTTAACCTCCTGATTCACTACTCCGCCTAAAACAGAAACCTATTTATTTTGAAAATAGTTCCATCACAACTTTAAATAAGACGGGTGTCATTAAAATTAGGATAATTCCTATCACAAATATCATGACTACTCGAAAAAGTTCCTTATTTTTAAACATTTTTCCACCCCTTTTCTAGTTACATCATAATTCTCGACTAAATACAAAGTTAAGAATACCGTTTTTGGTAGCGTTTACACAACTCGTTTCACCTATATTATAAATCAACATATATAACCTGTCAAGTAATCAAGGTATAGAATTAAATATTTTAAAAAAAAAGAATTATAATTATATTTTACACATAAAAAGATAGCTTCTGCTATCCTCATACATTCTCTGACTGCTTATCCATTAGATATTGTTTCACCTTGAGTGCCTTGACTTCATTATTTTCAATTAGATAAAGCACCTTAGCTTTCATATAGTAGTCCTTAGCAACAGAGATAGCAAGATTTTCTGTTACATTTCCCAACAAACAATATAAATCTGCTAGCCTAAAGCTACTATGATACTTGTTACAAAATTCAATCATCTCCAATAATATCGCTCTGGACTTGTCCATCTCCTCCTGTTTCCAAAGGTGGTAACAATAATTGTATTTTATTTTGATATACAACTCAATTTGTTCACGCACACTGGTATCGATTTTTGAAAGAGCTACGGAAACCTGTTCATATAGTTGTTCAAATTTCTCCTTATCCTCATCATAGCCTAAGAAAATCAGCAGGGTATTCAAAATATACAAGTAGTCCACTTTCTCAATACTAATCCTACTGAGGATGTCTTCTATTTTTGAAATAGCTAGTTTTAATTGATGTTCACATTGATAGGTTAGAATGGCATCTATCCAGTCCAGATAAATCTTTTCATCAAAAGATAAAGAAGTCTGTTGCTTTCTCTCTCCCTCAAAAGCATATTTCAAAGAGGCATAATCTTGATTTTCCAGCCTATATAAACTTTTATTTCTATGTAAAGGATTTTTTAAAAAGGGGTAAGTAATAATCACTTTCGCAACCATCCTCACTCAAATTTGATTAAAAATTTCTAAACAATAGGACAATAACTTATCAATTATTCGGGAGAAAAGTAACCTAACTGTTCCGCGACATGAATAGCTTCCTGTCTACTGGATACTCCTAATTTTGAAAAGATATTTGCAAGATGATTTGAAACAGTTCTCTTACTCACATAGACTTTTTCACAAATATCATCTATGGTCAGACCATTTCGGACTAATTCTAACATCTCTATTTCACGGGAAGTCAAGACATCTACCACTACTTCATCTGAAAAAATCTTTCCTCCCTGATAAATCCTTAGCAAGTTTTGAAGTAATTCCTCTGGACCAATACTCTTATCCAAAAAGCCCCAGGCCCCCATTATCTTGGCACGATACTCATACATTCTTTTGCTGTATCCTGTCAAGATAACAATTTTAGCGGAGCAACCATTTTCAATAATCGTTTGAGCTAAAGACAACCCATCCTCCTGATACAAACTCGTCAAATTTATGTCGATGAGCACAATATCATAATCATCATAAGAAAAGTCCAAGACAGAAGAAAAATCATCCATCAAATCCACCCTTTCAATGACCTCTGATAATTCCAAAATCAGTTTGATGCTCTGGCTAAACAATTTATGATCATCAACCAACAAAATTTTCATAACATAGCTCCTTATCAATCGGTAATACAATAATAACACGAAAAATACCATTCTCATCTAAAGTATCCATCTTACCACCTAAAACATTTAATTTATTTGCCATATTTTTCAGTCCGTATCCCAGAGAAGGTTCTTTAGTAGAGACAGATTTATTTTTAGAAACTAGAAAAATAGTATCCTGTTTCACCTCGATTTCCAAAGAAATCTCTCCTCCTTGTGAATATTTGACCGCATTGGTAATTAACTCCTCAACAAAACGGTAGACAAGTTTATCATAGGGAGTCATTAAAGAAAATTTAGGTGGAAAGTGTACCACCACTGAACTTTCTTTCTTATATCTTTTCTCTATTCTATCAATGAGTGCCTGATATTTTTTTGCCAGAGGCTCATCTATCTCACTCATGGGCTGATAATAATCCATTCGCTCTCTGATTCGTTGCACCAGTTCTTCGGTAACAAGATTTATTTGATTACCAAACATCTCATTATTACTGTAAGTATTGAAATTCTTAATAGCCATCACACTTTGTAAAATTTCATTGTGGAGAAATTCTGAAAATTGCTGCTCCACAACCTCATTAGAAAGAAGATTGTTAACCATTCTATTCCGCTTCAAAAATAGAATCTCCAGATAATCTTTCGCATCTTTCATATTCGATACATGAAACAAGCGAATGCATTCTTCGGCAACGATTCCCATGATAAGCAAGACTAGATTTAGGATTAATACACTCACATTCAAATCTAATTGAAAGACAATAAACGAAAGCAGTAACAATCCTCCTACTACAAAAAATAAGCGTATAAAAGCCTTTAAATAGGATAATTTCAATTCAGCAATCTTCTTTTTAAAGGACGTAAATATTGTCTTGAAATGTAAAAAAGTTAGGATAGACAATACTTCAACATACCAAACTAAATTTAAAACACCCGCTCCTGTCGTATTAACATACGATACAATATATGAAATAGGTAAGACAACCGAAAGGATTATAACATTTCGCCTTTGGAAAGCTAGTACATTTCTCAACTCTTTTCGATACAAGAGTAATAAAATCAAAGGAACAAATGTAAGGAAAAAGGTTGTGAAAAGCGATAAGAATAGAAACAATG